>DATFRP010000113.1:0-25716 GCA_035263125.1 Vicinamibacterales bacterium | reverse complement strand
CCGACATTCGGGAGCTTCCACGCGCCCTGATGGCGGTGCAGCGGGGTCTGCTGCTGGCAGTTCACGCCGAGCACACACACGGTGTGCTGATTCGGCGGTGCATAGCCGAGCGCGGCGATCAGATTCAGATCGAGCTCGACGCCGTCGGTGAAGGGCGTCCCGTCCGTGAACGGCGTGCCATCGGTAAACGGCGTGCCGTCGGCGAATGGCGTCCCCTCCATATATGTCAAGCCGTCAGCGAACGGGGTGCCGTCGGTGAACGGCGTGCCGTTCACATACGTGCTGCCATCGGCGAAGGGCGTCCCATCCGTGAACGGGGTGCCGTCGGTGAAGGGCGTGCCATCGGTGAAGGGCGTGCCATCCGTGAACGGCGTGCCGTTGCGCGACACTATTCCGAGCGAGAACCCGGCTGAATTCCGCCCGGCTCCCAGATCGTTCAACTGCACCTGAGACCAGTCGTCAACGCCGCGCAGCCCGAACGGCGGCGGCGTGGCCGATACGGTCGTGAACACGCCGTCGAAGTTGATGTCCTGCGCAAACCCGGTGTCGTTCGTGCTGCCGTTGCCGTTCCAGTTGATCGCGTCGGCGATGTTCGTCACCTCGAGACGACCGGTCAGCGGTTCGGTCGGGTTGCCCTGCGCGTCGCGAAGGAGCTGACTGCCGTCGCAGTGCCTCGTCACAGCAGGAGCGCCGACGACGTCCCCGATCGTACCGGGGAGCAGCGGGGCGAACCACGCCGTCTTGTACGGCAGCGGACCTGGAATCAGCGAGGCATCGAACAGCGTCGTCTCATCAATCGCTCCGTTCACCAGTCCGCGAGTGCCATCGGAGTAGTTCACATGCGGCACACCGTCGTCATCACGCAACCCGTCCTTCTGATACAGGTAGCTCATGATGCTCAAGTGGTTCGACTTGCACTGAGGCTCGACAAACACCCGCACGCGTCCGCTCGACAGCGCCGTGCGCAGTGGGGCGAGGCCGCTGTGCCACAGGCCCAGGTTGTGCCCGAGCTCGTGCATGGTCGTTGACGCCTGGAAAAACTCGGTGCCCAGGAAGTTCGCCGACAAGCCGAGCGTGATCATCGCGTTTCCACCAGGAAGATCGGCGACACCGGAAATGCGCTTCGGCACGTGGAACTGCGGATTCGACGTCGTCCCTGCTCCGCAGGAGCCATTGGCGTCGAATCCCGTCGGGTCCCCTGACGACTCGAGACACGGAAACGGAGAAGAGCCTGAGCCGCGCGCATGGGCGTAGAGAATGTAGTGAAAGACGCGATTCCGCACTGGGTCGAATCGACGCCGGCACGTTCCGCTCGTCGCGCACGCGGCGCGCTGTTGACTCGTCAGCTCTTCTCCGTTGGGTCCCACGGCCATGTCGCGAAGCAGCTGGTAATCGAGCTTCCATGACACGGTGCCGGGGAAATCCGGAAACTGACATGGCGAGGTTGTCGACGTCGGATCACAATTCGTTTCCGTAATCGCCTCTCCCCCGCGCGAGAGCGCAGGCGTCACCAGGTACTCGTCCGCGATTGTCGATGCGTAAGCCGGGCCAAGACCGTGATAGCCGGGACCAACGTCCGCGTGGAGCCTCACCCCGTTGACTCCGTCGGGATTGCTGACCGGCGCGGTCTTGAATGCATCGCCGGTCTGTTTCCACACGACCGGGGTCGGCATGTGATCGTGGCCGGCCGTGTCGACCACCTGCGTCTGCGTATCACTGAACGGAGCCTGGGCCGACCCGTAGGTCGTCCCCGGTGCCGCGACCATGCGTCCAACCTCGACGAACAGATCCTTGTGCGTCGAGCTCGCGCCCATGGCGTGAAGATCCGGCAGCGGCGCACCCGTCGGGTCCTTCAGACCGCTCACGTCCTCGAGTCTGTCGACGAGACCATCCTGATCAGTGTCCTGCAGGCGCGTACCGAAAATCACGGCGGCCATCGAGATGCAATCGAATGGTGTGGAGTTCAGGTGGTTGAGGGTTGTGGTCAGCTGCTCGCCGAATCCATCGCCCGCATCGGAGCCCGGCAACAGCGACGTCACGTTGAACACCGGGTTCGACCAGCCTCGATCAGACCCCGCATTGTTTGAAGACGCGAACATATTCGTTCCGAGCAGCGTCGTTGTTCCGTGGCTTGTCAGCAGGACTTGATCGGTCGAGTTCTTGGCGCCGCTTCCACCGATGTAGGCGAGCGTCGCGAGGCGAGACGCTGCGGGTGAGACGAGCGATTGCAGGAATCCACGAATCGGCTGGACCGTCGTCTCGCCGGGGAGCTGCACGTGGATGCCGTCGTATACGACGACGCTCGTCAGCGGCTGGGCCGGATCGCGATACACGATGAAGAGCGTGGCGCCCGCACTCTGAGGAACCTGATTGCCCGTTCCCGCCTCGGGCAGCGTCACATCGTGCGTGCCGTTGGCCAGACGCCGTCCGGTCGGATTCCCGTTCTCGTCCAATTCCACCGGCAACAGATGAAGGACGTCGGCGCGCGACATGGTCATCGTGTACGTCGCGCCACCTCCGCCCCCTGAAGTGAGGCAGGGCGCAAACGGCCCCACGAGCGCGAAAGGCGACGACGTCACCGCATGAACAGGCAGTCCACGAAACCGGGCGCCGTCAAGCTGCGAGGCAACGGACGTGATCGTCTCCCAATACAAGTGCGCCGCGAGGATCTCGGCACCGTCGGGAACGCCCGCGATCGCAATCTGCCCGGTCACGAACCCATCCGCGCCTGACTGCGGCGCGAGATCGACACCGCCGACGACGTAGCCGCCCCTCATGGAGTAGCTCTGTGCGTACGACAGCGGATCTTGTGCGTCGGCTCGTCCTGGGAAGACAAGCGCGAACATCAACGCGAGACATGCGATCGACGTTCTGGCGTGGGTGCGGACTGTGTTCGTCGCGACTGAGATTGAGGGAGACATGGGGGACACCTGCTTTTGGTACCTCGAGGAGGTCCTCGAAAATAATTTGTGAAAGCCCTTCTGGAACTGGTAAACGCCGGAGCACGCTTCGTAGAACGGCTCAGGTGGGGGGATCTTTCCACTTCGCCCTAATTCGCCGCAACAAAAGAAGTTGGGCCCGAAGAAGTTCAGAATCTGGCAGACTTCTCGAAAGTGGATGTTGGGAGGTCTGGGGAACGGGCCGAGCGGTCATTGCCATCGGATTCCGTGCTCGAAGTTGCCTTCCAATACGGCTGTTTCCTTACCAAGTTTGAGGATTTGCGATGAGCAGTCGATGAGAGAGAATCTTCCATGATGACGCGGGGTTACGTGCGAAACGTAAGCGGGCAGGTGCTGGTGCTCACGGCATCGGTGTGGCTCGTGTCCGCGACGATGCTACCTTCTGCGGCGGAACGGCCCCTCGACTCCGCTCGGGACACGCCCCTCGACTCTCCTCGGGATAGGCAGTCGACGACTCTCACACCGGCCGCTTCCGACAGCGCACCCTATCGCGCCATCGTCGACCAGTACTGCGTCACCTGCCACAACGCTCGCCTCAAGACAGGCGATCTCGTGCTCGAAAAGCTCGATATGTCGCACGTCGACGGCGACGCGGCGATCTGGGAGAAGGTGGTGCGCAAGCTCCGCGCCGGGGTCATGCCGCCGCAGGGCGCACGACGTCCAGACGAAGCGACGACTCATGGACTGGTGGCCTGGCTGGAGAGCCAGCTCGATCGCGCCGCGGAGGCGCACCCGAATCCAGGACGCCCGCTGCTCCATCGGTTGAATCGCGCGGAGTATCAGAACGCGATCCGCGATCTGCTCGCGCTCGACGTCGACGTGACGTCGCTGCTGCCGCCTGATGATTCCGCCTACGGCTTCGACAACATCTCGGACGTGCTTGGTGTATCGCCGTCGTTGCAGGAGCGATACCTCACCGCGGCGGGACGCATCAGCAGGCTCGCTGTCGGCGACCCCTCCATGCGGCCCGGCAGCGACACGTACCGCGTGGCGCAGGACCTCTCCCAGAACCAGCACATCGAGGGGCTGCCGCTCGGGACGGTGGGCGGACTCCGTGTCCGTCACACGTTCCCGCTCGACGCCACCTACGAATTTCAGACCAAGCTCTATCGAACCAACCTGAACATCGTGAGGGGGCTGGAGTACCCGACCGAATTCGAGATCGCGATCGATGGTCGTGAAGTCCACCGCGTCACGATCGGCGGTCAGGCCGATCTCGCTGCGATGTTCGAGAAACCCACCGATACCGGCGATGCGGTGGAACTGCGCATGCGCGTCCGCGTGCCGGTGACGGCGGGACCGCACGACGTCACCGCCACCTTCATCGGCAACATGCCGCTCAAAGATACGGTGCGGCTGCAGCCGTTCATTCGCAGCTCGGCGGACAACTTCGACTGGGCGGGCTGGCCGCACATCCAGACGTTCACCGTGACGGGACCATTCGAGGCGAAGGGGCCAGGCGACACGCCGACTCGACGCGCGATCTTCGAGTGCCTGCCCCGAGCCAAGTCGGGGGGCCATCCCACGAATGCCAGCGCCGAACGCGGCTGTGCGCAGAAGATTCTGTCGCGGCTCGCGCGACGTGCCTACCGGCAACCGGTCACCAAAGCGCAGATGGCACCGGTTCTCCAGATGTATGACGACGGGCGGAAACGGCCTGCCCTGAGCGAGCGCAGCGAGTCGAAAGGGCCTGCCGTGAGCGTGCGCAGCGAGTCGAAGGGCACGTTCGACAGCGGCATCCAGCGCGGCCTCGAGCGCATCCTCGCCAGCCCGCTGTTTGTGTTCCGCGTCGAACGCGATCCCGATGGCGTTGCACCGGGCGCCGCCTACCGTGTGCCCGATCTGGAGCTCGCCTCGCGACTGTCGTTCTTCCTCTGGAGCAGCCTCCCCGACGACGAGCTCGTCGATCTCGCGGCGAAGAAGAAACTGAGCGATCCGGCGACACTCGAGCAACAGGTCCGCCGCATGCTGGCCGATTCGCGCTCGAGCGCGCTGGTCAGCAACTTCGCCGGTCAGTGGCTGCATCTCCGCAACATCCGCTCGGTGCAACCGAACTCCGACGAGTTCCCCGACTTCGACGACAACCTTCGACAGGCGTTCCGGCGCGAAACAGAGCTGCTCTTCGACAGCCTGATTCGCGACGATCGCAACGTGCTCGATCTGCTGCGCGCCGACTACACGTTCGTCAACGAGCGGCTCGCCCGCCATTACGGCATCCCCGGAATCTATGGCAGCCGCTTCCGTCGCGTGACGATCACCGACGAGGCGCGCAAAGGCCTCCTTGGCCAAGGCAGCGTACTCTCGGTGACTTCGCATGCGGAACGGACCTCACCGGTGCTTCGTGGAAAGTGGGTGCTCGAGAATCTGCTCGGGTTGCCGGTGCCGCCGCCACCACCGGACGTGAATCAGAACCTGCCGTCAACCGATGGCGAGAAGCCGAAGACGCTGCGCGAGCAGATGGCGATCCATCGCGCCAACCCGACCTGCGCCTCCTGTCACAAGGTGATGGATCCGGTCGGCTTCGCGATGGAGAACTTCGACGTCGTCGGCGCATGGCGCACACGCGAGCCCGGTGGACCGATCGACGCCTCGGGTCAGTTGGCCGATGGCCGCCAGATCGACGGGATCGTGACGCTGCGGAAAGCGATCCTCGATCGCCCTGAGATCTTCGTGACGACGATGACGGAAAAGATGATGACCTACGCACTCGGTCGCGGTGTCGACGTGCCAGATATGCCCGCAGTACGCCGTGTCGTGCGCGATGCGGGCACGCAGGATTATCGCTTCTCGTCGATCGTGCTCGGGATCGTGAAGAGCGTGCCGTTCCAGATGAGGACCGCGCCATCACGCAGCGATCAGGAATCGGGGACGCGATAACGAGTTGGTAGAGGTCGAACCATGTCCTTTGTCACCAAGAAGCATCTGACTCGACGGACCGTGCTCCGGGGCATCGGAGTCGGCATCTCACTCCCACTGCTCGACGCGATGGTGCCGGCGTTCACCGCGCTCGCGAAGGCGCAGGCGCACCCGCGCACACGCTTCGGCGCCGTCTACATCGCCAACGGCGCGATCATGGAGCAGTGGATCCCGACGACGGTCGGCTCGGGATTCGAGTTCAAGCCGATTCTCGCCCCGATCGAGCCGTTCAAGGATCAGATCGTCGTCGTGACGAACCTGACGCGATCGCATCCGGGCAGCCAGGTCGGCGATCACGCGGTCAGCGCCGCAGGGTTCCTCACCGGCGTGTGGCCGAAGCGCACCGAAGCCGAGGACGTGCTCGCCAACACCTCTATCGATCAGGTCGTCGCGCAACAGATCGGTCAGGAGACGCCGTTCCCCTCGCTCGAAGTCGCGACCGAGGACTTCACCGGGTACGTCGGCGCCTGCTCGCCGGGATTCAATTGCGTCTATCTCAATACCGTCTGCTGGAGCTCGCCTTCGGCGCCACTGCCGATGGACATCAATCCGCGCGTCGTCTTCGAGCGGATGTTCGGCCAGGGCGGCAGTCCGGCACAGCGCGCCGCGCGCATTCGCGACGAGCGCAGCATGCTCGACTCGGTCGGTGCCGAAGCCAAGCAGCTCCAGCGCAGCCTCGGCACGCGCGATCGCGCGCGAGTCACCGAGTATCTGGACAACCTCCGTGAGATCGAGCGCCGCATTCAGCAGACCGAAGCACACAACCGCAGCGACGTGAACATCGACGTGCCGATCGGCGTGCCCGACTCGTTCGAAGAGCATGTCGGGCTGATGTACGACCTGCTGGCGGTCGCGTATCAGGCCGACATCACGCGGGTGTTCACCTTCATGCTGACACGCGAGCTGAGCCAGCGTACCTACAACAACATCGGCGTCACCGAGCAGCATCACTCGGTCTCGCACCACGGCAACGACCCGCAGAAGATCGCGCAGAACGTGAAGGTCAACACGTATCACATGCGGCTCTTCGCCAAGTTCCTCGAGCGGCTGCGCGCGACGCCCGATGGCGACGGGTCGGTGCTCGACCACTCGCTGATCTTCTACGGCGGGGGCATGGGCAACCCGAATGGACACGCCAGCGATCCGCTCCCGGTCGTCGCGGTCGGCGGCGGCGTCGGCAAGGGTCATCGTCACATTCAGCTCAAGCCGCAAACCCCGGTCGGCAATTTGTGGCTCGCGGTATCGAACCACTTCGGCAGCACAATCGACACGTTCGGCGACAGCAACGGACGCGTGGAGGACTTCTTCGCGTGAGAAGACTCGCCGCCATCGCGATCGTCCTGGCAGTGGCCTCGCTCGATGCTGGCGCAGCCTCGTCTTCACGGCTCGCCGACGCCATTCAGAACGGGGACACGGAAGCGGTCCGAGCGCTGCTCAAGGATCCGGCGCAAGTGAAGTCGGTCGACGGCGACGGCACGACTCCCCTGCACTGGGCGGTGCGGGCCGACGATCTCGACACGTCACGGCTGCTGATCACAGCCGGCGCGAATGCGACGGCCGCCAATCGGTACGGCGTGACCCCGCTCTCGCTGGCGGCGGTCAACGGCAACGCGGCCATCATCGAACTGCTGCTCGCGTCCGGTGCCGATCCGAACACCACCGTGTCGCACGGACAGACGGTGTTGATGACGGCGGCACGGACCGGCACCGTCGCGGCGGTGCGCGCGCTCGTCGACAAGGGCGCCAGGGTCAATGCCCGCGAAGATCAGCTCGGTGAGACAGCCCTGATGTGGGCTGCGTCCGAGAACCACGCCGACGTCGTGAAGCTGCTCATCGATCGCGGCGCCGAGGTCAACGGACGTTCATCGACCATTACGTTCCCCAAGGATCGATTCGGTCTCGAGGGCGTACTCACGATTCTGCCGCACGGCAACTGGACGCCGTTGATGTACGCAGGCCGTGACGGCGGCGTCGATGCAGTCCGCGTTCTCGCCAAAGCCGGTGCCGAGGTCAACGCGACCGATCCAGACGGCACCACGCCGCTGATGCTGGCGATCATGAACTCGCACTACGACACGGCCAACGCGCTGCTCGAGAGCGGCGCCGATCCGAACGTCGTCGACAAAGCGGGCATGGCCGCGCTCTACGCGACCGTCGACATGAGCTCTCTCGGCGAGGTCTACGGCCTGCCGCCGCGCAAAGTGAACGACACGTTGACGCCGACTGCCCTCATGTCGAAGCTGATTGCCAAGGGCGCGGTCGTCGATGCGAGGCTGAAGACGCCGACGATACAACGCAACCACACGCCGGGCGAACCGCTGCTCGGGGCGGGAACGACGCCGCTGATGCGTGCTGCACGGAACGGCGACCATGCGGCAGTGAAGATCCTGCTCGAAGCCGGCGCCGACCCGAAGCTGACGCAGCCGAACGGTACGAATGCGCTGATGATGTCAGCCGGCGTGGGTCGCGGTCTTGGCGTCTTCGCAAAGGACGTGGGTACCGAATCCGATCTCAGGCAGGCGGCGGAACTGCTCATCGACAAGGGCGTCGACGTCAATCTGGCCAACGACAACGGGCTGACGGCAGTGCACATCGCCGCGCAGGCCGGTCTCGATTCGGTCGTGACCCTGCTGGCCAAACACGGTGCGCGACTCGACGTGAAAGACAAGCGAGGACGCACGCCGGTCGACATGGCGATGGGGATCGGCGGCCGCGGTCGCGCCGGTGGACCGCCGCCTGTGTACGAGCGCACCGCAGCGCTGATCAAGAAGTTGATGGCCGAGCAAGGATTGCCGGGCCTATAGAACAGGCCCGGCCTACACTGTCCGAACCCGCTTATTGAACGTCCACCTCGACACCGCCGACCATGCCCGCGACGACGTTGTACAGCGCGGCGCCGATCAGCGCGCCGATGAACCCGATGAATGCGTACATGATCGGAAAGACGACGATCGACCCGGCGCCGATCATCGATCCGAATGGAAACGTCTCGGACGACTGCGGCCCGAAAACGCCCGCCATTCCGATCAGAGAGAAGACGACGCCCCCGATCAGCCCCATCACGGCATACAGCGTTGCGGCAATCTTCGCGGCCGAGAGTGGCCCCACTCGTCTGATGACCATCGATGCGTCTCCTTCGATTGGGGTTGTAGCGTTGTGCCACAGCCGCAGCGGAGCTTACCACCCCCGCTACGGGCATCATACCGCCTCAAAAACGACGCGCCTCGGCTCACCCGGCGCGAAGTGTGCGAAGTAGGTCTCCACTGTGACGCCGTCGAACATCTCGCGCAGACGTGCGGCCGAGCGTTTGAGATCCGAGATCTGCCGGTCACGCAGGTCGATCGTGAAGGGTCCAATCTTCCGCGTCTTGTACCATGCGCAATCCTGGTGCGCGATCGCGACGATGCGCGAGGTGCCGTGCGATTCGACGAGCGCTTCGATGCGGCGTCGAAAGAAGTTGAAGTCCTTCGGCACCAGATCGAACAGCGTCATGGGCTCGATGCCGCCGGGCACCGCGACGAAGTCCGTGCGGTGACCGGCTTTCAGGTACTCCCGCGCGAATTCCTGGAAGTGGTGGTACCAGCGGCCGTCCACGCAGGTGATGATCGTCGTGTTGGGCCGTTCGGGATCCCAGGGCAGCGTGCTCTCGTAGACGACAGGATTGGCCATCAGGCCTTCCCGATCTTCTTGTCAGCCTCGGCGATCGCGCCGTCGGTCTTCGTCTGCATGAGCGCGGGAATGTCGACGCCGAACTGATCCTTGAGCATCGTGAGCATGGCGGTCATCCCGCCGCCGACGGTGCTCATCATCTTGTTCACGCCGCCCGAGCCGGCGCCGTTGCCCATCTCGATGATGTTGATCCTGTCGATGCCGGCCAACTGCGTCGCGAACGCCTGCGCGAGCTCCGGCATCTTCTCGACGACCATGTTGATGACGGCCGCTTCGTTGAAGTTCTTCCACGCTTCGGCTTTCCTCTGAAGACCTTCGGCCTCGGCGAGGAGCTTCAGCCGGATGACGTCGGCCTCGGCTTCACCAACCGCACGAACCCTCGCGGCCTCTGCTCTGCCGATAGCGGCAATCTTCGCGGCTTCACCTGCGCCCTCGAACTCGAGCTCCTTCTGCGTGGCTTCGGCCTTGATGACGGTTGCCTGCTTCTCGCCTTCGGCGCGAAGGATCGCGGCCTGTCGCTCGGCTTCGGCGGGTTTGACGACGGTCGCCTGCAGTTCCTGCTCGCGACGTGCGGCTTCCTGCGTCTGCACGAGCACTTCCTGCTGTTTGCGCACCTGCTCGATCTTGGTCTCCTGCTCGGTGACCTTCTGGCGCGCCGTGGCGGTTGCCAGCGGTCCGGACTGCTCCGCCTCGGCCTGCTTCGCCTTGACGGCGGCGTCGAACTCGGCCTGTCTCGATTCCTTGTCGCGCAGCGCCTGCGCGATGGCCACGTCCGCTTCGTAGCGCTTCGTCTTGCCTTCCTGGTCGGCCATCGCCGACTTGATCGTGGCGTCGCGCTGGGCCTGCGCCTCGCCGATGATCGCATCGCGCTTGACCTCGGCGGTTCGCTTCTTGCCGAGCGCGTCGAGATAACCCATCTCGTCGCTGATCTGCTGGATCGTCAGGATGTCGATGTTGACACCCATCTTCTTCAGATCGACGGCGGCTTCGTCAGTCATCTTCTGCGCGAATGCCTGGCGGTCCGCGTTGATCTCTTCGACGGTGAGCGTGCCGAGAATCGCGCGCAGGTGGCCTTCGAGCGTCTGGAAGATGACGCCCTTGATCTGCTCGCCGGTCATGCCGAGGAACCGCTCGGCCGCGCCACGTAACGAGACGTCGTCGCCCGCAATCTTGACGTTCGCGACGGCCTCGACGGTGACGGCCACGCCTTCCTTGGTGTAGGCCTTCGCGATCTTGAGCGGGATCGAGATGATGTTGAGCGAGAGATACGCGACCTGCTCGAGCACGGGCACCCGGAGCGCCGCGCCGCCGCGCACGACGCGGAACCCCACCGTCGTCCTGACGCCCTTCTCATCGAGGAACGTGTGCTTGCGGCCATAGAAGATGGCGACGGTCGACGGCGGCACTTTGATGTAGTTGCGCGCGAAGAGCGCCATCGCAGCAAACATGCCGATGAGGCCGAGCAGAATGGCGACTGCGACCGTCATTTGAGGAAGACTGCTGGCCACGTTCATCGAGATCCTCCGTCCACGGCCGTGACCGGCGTCACCGTCACCGAGTCGCCTCCGATTGCGGTGATCGTCACCTGCAGTCCGCGGGCGATTGCACTGCCGCTGGCCGAGCGCGCGATGTGTTCCGTGCGCTCCCCGCGGTTATAGACGACAACCTGGCCGACTCCGTTCTTGGGAATGCCGACCGAGACCTCGGCGGTCGTGCCGACGAGCCCCGTCATCCGCAGTTCGCTCGACGCCTGCTGCGAATAGAGAATCTTCGCGAACTGGTAAACCGCGCTCGACATGATGAAACCGAAGACGACGCCGATGCCCGACGAGACAGGGTGCGAGAGGTCGTAATAGCGGCCGACGACGCCGCCGACGCCGAACGCGGTCAGGAACGCAGCGATGATGCGCGTGCTGAAGATGCTGGGGCCGCCTCCGTGATCGACGTCGTGGCCGACGGCCATCTCGTGGCTGAGCTCGTGATCGCCGCCGAACAACTCGCCGACGAGCAGCATCGAGAGCAGCAGAATGACGCCGAAGATCGCAATACCCGCATAGATCCACATGTCGAGGAGGGTGACGCTAACTCCCGCGCCACGGATTGTCAAACGCCGATACCTGATACCTGTGTCAGGCCTGAATCCTGATTCCTGACTCCTGATTCCTGATTCTGTCAGGCTCGCTTCGAATGCGGTTCGATGTTGGGCAGGAACCAGGTGAGCAGCCCGATCGCCGGTAGAAACGAACACACCGTGAAGACGACGTCGATGCTGGTGGCATCGGCGAGCCGTCCCAGCATCGCAGCGCCGACGCCGCCGGCGCCGAACGCGAAGCCGAAGAACATCCCTGAGATCGCACCGACACGGCCAGGCACGAGCTCCTGCGCAAAGACGACGATCGCCGAGAACGCAGACGCGAGGACCAGGCCAATGACGACCGTCAGAATCTCGGTCCACATCAGGTTCGCGTACGGCAGGAGCAGCGTGAACGGAAGCACGCCGAGGATCGAGACCCAGATCACGTACTTGCGTCCGATCCGATCGCCGACCGGCCCGCCGATGAACGTCCCTGCGGCCGCAGCGCCGAGCAGCATGAAGAGATGCAGCTGCGCGCTCTGTACCGTGAGATGGAACTTGTGGATCAAGTAGAACGTGTAGAAGCTCGTGAGGCTGGCCAGATAGACGTTCTTCGAGAAAACCAGCAGCATCAGGATCGTGAGCGCGGCTTTCACGCGGCGACTCGGCAGCACCGCCCGCGCGGCAGTGGCCGCCGATCGCATCTTGGCGACGATGTGCCGGCGATACCACCCGCCGACCCGGAAGAGGATCGTCATGGCGCAGAGCGCGACGATGCTGAACCACGCGATGCTGTGCTGGCCGTAGGGCACCACGATGAACGCCGCGAGCAGCGGGCCCATCGACGTGCCGACGTTCCCACCCACCTGGAAGAGCGACTGCGCGAAGCCGTGTCGGCCGCCCGATGCCAGGCGCGCCACGCGCGATGATTCGGGATGAAAGATCGACGACCCGATGCCGACCAGCGCCACCGCCGCAAGAATCGCCAGAAACGTCGGCGCAATCGAGAGGAGGAGCAGCCCCACGAGCGTGAACGCCATGCCGGTCGAGAGCGAATACGGCTTCGGGCTCCGATCGGTGAACGTGCCGACGACAGGCTGCAGGAGCGACGCGGTGACCTGGTTGGCAAACGTGATCAGGCCGACCTGGCCGAACGAGAGGTGATACGCATCCTTGAGAATCGGATACGTCGCCGGCAGCACCGATTGCATCAGATCGTTGAGCCCGTGGCAGACGCTGATGGCGGCAAGAATCCCGAGCGCGGTGCCCTGACTGGCAATGCCGGTGGTGATGGTGGTCTGAACGGAGGTGCCCGCCAGCGCGCGGTCGGTTCTCGGGCGATCAGGAAGGGCTGATGTCGCTGCGTCTGTACTCAAAGGGGGACCGTCACCTGGAGACCGTTCCCAGTATAGCCTGCGGCGTATAGTAGGCCCCACGTTGACGAACTATCAGCTGCCCGCGATCGGTAAGCCTCCAGATCCTCCCCCGCTCGAGAAGATCGCGGTCGAGGAGCACTTCAACGTTCTCGGCCCGAGCCCGTCAGCCGCGGCGACCGCAGACTTGGAGAGCCTCGTTCGACAGATGGATTACAACGCAGCGTGGATGACTCTCGTGGGCGAACGCCTCGTCGAGTTCGACGCCGCGCGCATCAGCGACATGGACGCGAGCGGGATCAGCATGGCGATCCTGTCGCACACGGTGCCGGGCGTGCAGGGCATCGTCGACACGGACGCCGCCGTCGCCGCGGCGCGCGATGTGAACGATTTCATCGCGAGCGAAGTGGCGAAGCGTCCCGATCGTTACGCCGGCTTTGCCAACGTCGCGCTGCAGGATCCGCGCGCCGCGGCACACGAGCTCGAGCGCGCGGTCACGCGTCTCGGCCTCACGGGCGTCATGATCAACGGCTACACCAACACGCCCGACCCGCAGAAGGTGGTGTATCTGGACGACCCGCGGCTGCTTCCGTTCTGGGAGGCTGCCGCCTCGCTCGCCGTGCCTGTCTATCTGCACCCGCGACCTGCGCTCGATCAACGCATCTACGAAGGACACAGCGAATTGATCGGCGCGACGTGGGGCTTCGCACCTGAAGCGGCGACCACTGCGCTGCGACTCGTGTACAGCGGCCTTCTCGATCGCTTTCCCAAGCTGACGATCGTCCTCGGGCATCTTGGTGAAACGATTCCGTTCTTCTCGTGGCGCATTCAGCACTGCTTCGAGTACAACCCGTCGGACAAGCGGGTCCAGCGGCGGCTGCAGGACTATCTCTGTGAGAACTTCTACGTCTCGACCAGCGGCATCTTCAGCGATCAAGCGCTGATCAACGCCGTCCTCACGATCGGTGCGGACCGCATCCTGTTCGCCGTGGACTATCCGTACGAAGCGATGGAGCCGGCCGCGCGCTGGATCGAGCGCGCGCCGATCAGTGAAACCGACCGCAGGAAGATCGCCTCAGGGAACGCCAGAAGGTTGTTCAAGCTGGATCGTACGTAGGGCCGCCTTCAGGCGGCCCGGTCCGGGCCGGCTGAAGCCAGCCCCTACGTACGAATCACTCGTGGCGCAAGGCGGCCAACGGATCCAGCCGCGTCGCGTAGCGCGCGGGCCACAGACATGCCATCAGCGCAACGACGATGAGCAGCGTGGTGATGGCGATGATCGTCACCGGATCGCGCGTGCTCATTTGGACGAGAAAGCTTTGCAGGAGCCTCCCGACTCCAAAGGCGCCCGCCAGCCCGATCACCAGGCCAATCCCAAGCTGGACGAACGCGCGCCGGAGGAACAGCCAGATCACCTGTCCCGACTTCGCGCCGAGGACCATGCGGACACCGATATCGCGCGTGTATTGCGTGACGGAGTAGGCGGTCACGGCGTAGAGACCGACCGCGGCGAGCACGAGCCCGATCACCGCGAAGGTTCCGAACATCACGCTGGAGAGCCGCAGGAAGAACCGCGACTGCGCCAGGATCTCGTCCATGGTTCTCGGGTTGTAGAGCGCGAGATCGGGATCGATCAGCCGCATCGCTTCGCGCAGCGATTGTGTCGCCTGCGCCGTGTTTGCCGTGCGGGCGCGCGCGATCACCATCGCCGCCCGTGCCATGGTGGTGTTCAGCACGTGCGGGATGTACGCGACGGCGTCGGGCTCGCGCTCCTGGTTGTTGTTGCGCTGCCGCACGTTCGGGACGACCCCGACCACCGTCAGCCATGGCGCCTGACCGCCGGCCGGCGAATCGTCCGTCAACCGGATCTGTCGGCCGATCGCGCTCTCGTTCTTGAAGTACATCGCGACGAGCCGCTGGTTGACGACGACACTCGGATGGCCCGGTTCCTGGTCGGCATCGGTGAGCACGCGCCCCTGCACCGCTCTGACGCCGATCGCATCGAAGTATCTGGAGCCGATGCTGAGCATCGTGACCGACTGCGATCGCTCGCCTGGCGCGTTCGCCCGTCCGTCGATCTCGAGCTGCCGTCCGGCGCCGCCGGTCAGCGGCGGGTTGGTCATCGTCGATGCCGCCTCGATGCCGTCGACGGTGGCGAACTGTTCGTCGAGGCGTCGAAGGAACGCGGCGCGATCCTCGAGGCTGGGATACTTGCGCGCGGAGAGAATCATCTGCATCGTGACGAGACGCGACGTGTTGATGCCGACCTCCCTGTCGTACATGTTCAGGAAGCTCCGCATCATGAAGCCGGCGCCGGCGAGCAGGACCATCGTGAGCGCCAGCTGCGCGACAATGAGAGCAGACGTCCATCGCCTGGCGCGAATCCCGCCGGACCCGGATCGGCCGCCTTCCTTCAACGTTTCGGAGACGTTGGTGCGCGAGACATGCAACGCCGGGGCGAGGCCAAAGACGACTCCGGTGAGCAGGCACACCGCCATGAAGAAGGCGGTCGTCCGCCAGTCCATCTCGAACACCATCCAGTACGGCTTGCCGACGTTCTGCGTCTGGGCGTCGAACCACCGGACGCCAAGGACCGACAGGATCAACCCGAAGATGCCGGCAAAGCACGACAACAACACCGCCTCGATCAGCAGCTGACGGATCACCTGCCAGCGGCTCGCGCCCAGGGCCACGCGGATGCTGACCTCGTTCGAGCGATGCGCGGCGCGCGCGAGCAGCAGGTTGGCCACATTCGAACACGCGACGAGGAGGACGAAGCCGACCGCTCCCATCAGCGACCAGAACAGCAGCTTGATCTGCGGTCCATTCACTCGCTCGTTGAAGACATAGGGATACGGCGCCAGATCCCTGTTCGTCGTAGGAAATTCGGCGGCCAGCTTCGCGCCGATCGCCGCGAGCTCAGTCCGGGCTTGATCGACAGTGACCCCGTCGCGAAGGCGTCCGATCGCGGTGTACCCGCGAGCCTGACGCGCCGCCGTCGTGATGGCCGCCGGCAGCGTTCCGTACGGCATCCAGACATCCGCATCGTTCGGGAACCGCATGCCTTCGGGCATGACGCCGACGATTGTGGCGTTCAACGCATTGAGCCGGATGCCCCGCCCGATGACGCCGGGGTCGCTGCCATAGCGCTGCTTCCAGACGTTCGCGCTGATCAGCACGACCGGATCGGTGCCTGGTTGATCCTCCTGCGGCGTGAAATCCCGCCCGAGTTGTGGGGTGCTGCCGATCATCCTGTTGAAGTTGGCTGAGACGTAGCTGCCGAAGTAATTCTCGGGAATCCGCCCCTCTTCGCCGACGTTGAACGAGCCGCTGAACACGAACGACAGGTTCGAGAACGTGTGGATCGACTTCTGCCAGTCGTTGAAGTCGAGCACCGACACGCCGTTGTCCCTGCCACGCGAGTCGCGCGTCAGGACCATCATGATCTGGTCGGAGTTGGGAAACGGCAGCCCGCGCAGCAGCACCGCGTTGACCAGCGTGAAAACGGCGTTGTTGGCCCCGATGCCGAGCGCCAGCACCAGCGCGGCCATGAGCGTGAACCAGCGGTTCTTGACCAGCACACGAAAGGCGAACCGGATGTCCTGCAAGAAATTCATCGCGCCTCGCAATACGCCGTTAGACGTCGCCGAGGCAAAAACGGATCACTGATCGAGAACGCCGGGCCTAGAAAACAGGCCCGGCCTACACTGTCGCTTAGCGGACAGCCCGGCCTACGTCGTAATGCGCCGGCGTACGTCGTAGTACGATCGCCCGCGTGTCGCCCGCTCATCGCGCCTTCATTGGAGCGTTCGTTGTCCTGATCGCCTCGAGCCAAACGGCATCAGCCGCGTCGCAAACGTCGATGCGCGCCGCAGTCGTACGCGCGCTGCCGATCCTTCAGCGCTCGGCCGCCGCGTTCGTCGCCGAACGTGCCTGTGTCTCCTGTCATCACAACTCGCTGGCGATTCTGACGCTCCGCGTCGCGCAGGAGCGCGGCTTCACGGTCGATGCGAAGACGCTCGAGGCCATCGAAGCCAAGACATTCCGTGAGCTCCGCGGACCGCGCGCCCTCGATGACGCGATTCAAGCACTCGGCGTATCCGATCCGACGCCGAACGAGAGTCTCCTGCTGATGGCGGCTCACGCGGCCGGTGTGCCTCCCGATCTCACGACGGCGGTCTACGCCCGGCGCATGACCCGATGGCAGCGCGATGGTCACTGGGTGACATCGGACTTCCGCCCCCCGCATTCGAGCAGCATCTTCACGGCAACGGCGACAGCGATCCGCGCCATTCAGTTCTACATGCCCGAGGAGCGCACCGCGGAACGCGATGCGGCGATCGATCGCGCCCGCCGGTGGTTGATCGCGACGCGCGGCGAGTCGACCGAAGATGCGGCGTTCCGGCTTCTCGGGCTGACCTGGGCTGGATCGACGACAGACGATCGCAAAGAGGCCACGCGCGATCTGCTCGAACGACAGCTACCGGCTGGAGGCTTCCCCCCGCTGGCCGGATACGCGCCCGATGCGTACTCGACGGGCGAAGCGTTGTTCGCGCTTCACGAAGCCGGTATGCCGGCCAGCGACCCCGCGTGGCAGAAGGGAGCCGCGTTTCTGATCTCCTCGCAAGCACGCGATGGAACGTGGCACGTGAGAACGCGGATGCTTTCGCCGGCCAGCATCAGCCCGCCGTATTTCTCGACCGGTTTCGGCTATGGCAAGGACGAATTCCTGTCCTATGCGGGTAGTTGCTGGGCCGTGATGGCGCTCGCCGCTGGCGTCACCGATGCGGCCGCCGGGCCGCCTGAAGGCGGCCCCCACGTACCGCCTGCTCCCGCGTGGATTCGAACTGCACTCTTTGGTACGGCGCAGGACCTCAATGCGGTGCTCGATCGCGGTCTGGATCCGGCAAGCAAGACCGACGCAGGCACGACACTCCTCATGATGGCCGCCGCGGACGAGGATAAAGTGCGACTGCTCCTGGCTCGCGGACTCGGTCCGAAGGAGCGCGCCACCTCCGGTGTCGACGCGCTCACCATTGCCGCCGCGCAATTCGGAACATCGCCCGCGATCAAACTGCTGCTCGATGCGGGCGCAGAGACGCACGCGCCAGAGGGCGTTCGCGCGCGGCGCTCTCCACTTGTGTTCGCCTCGATGACAGGAGACAACGACACCGTCACGCTCCTGCTCACGCGTGGCGCCGAACCGTCATCGGAGGCCTTGTCTGAAGCGGTCACCTTCGGGCACGCCGACGTCGTACGCTCGCTCGTCGACGCAGGTGCCGACGTGAAGCTGACCGAGAGCACGGGCGTGAACCTGCTTCACTGGGCAGCGATTACCAATCGCGCTTCGGTCATCCCGGTACTGGCGCGTGCCGGTGTGCCGCTCAACGCGATCGACGACAACGGCTTCACGCCGCTGATGTATGCAGCAACCGTCGACGTCGGCGATACGCAGACGCTGAAAGCGCTACTCGAGTCGGGCGCGGATCGGACGATCCGCAACGATCAGGGGCGCACCCCGCTCGAACAGGCGCGGCATTTCAAGCACGCGCGCATGGCGGACGCACTCAAGTCGTCCCGCTAAGGGTCCTAAGCGGCAGGCGCCGCGGACGGCTCACCATCGAACGAGACTGACTGCACGCTCGATGTCGTGATGCGCTTCAGCCCGATGGACATCTCCAAACGGAGACCGACGATGATCCAGCCAGGCCGGATCAGTCCGGCTCCGGCGGTCGCACCCTCGATGCGGACCTCGGTGCTCTCAGGAAACATCTTGCCGCCGGCGACGGTTGCCCGTCTCTGCGCACCGTCGATCACGACGAAGCGATAGGCGGAGTGCTTCGTCGTCACGACGATCCGCGTCCCCGATTCGAGCGAATCCAGCATCAGACCTGGGCCCGTGGCTGGTTCGCGCGCCGGGTCGGAGTTCACGGCGTGTTTTGACGCGACTGGCCCCTCGACGATCTCGGATTGCGAGTCGAGGGGATCGATATCGTCTGGAAACATGGCCGATAGATCCTCGACCATTCTAGTCGAGCAAACGGCTTGCCAGGATCAGGACCAGGGAAATCGAGGCTTCCCCCACGCCGAGAACAAGTTAGGAGGCCGGGGTGGCCGATGGGACTTTTTCGAGCGACAGGAACCTCACACACGATGTCGTAATTCGAGTCAACCCGCTCGACAGCTCCAGTCGCAGCCCGACGCCAATCCAGCCAGCCTTGATGATGCAGCCGCCGAGTGTCGCTCCGACGATGCGAACGTCGGTCGGCTCGGGAAACACCGACCCGCCGATTGCTGTCGCACGATGATCGTGGGTCACGAGGAACCGGTAGCACGAGCGTTTGGTGTGGACGACGATCAGCGTGCCGGGATCCACATCGTCGAGATGGACACCTTGCGTGCATCCTGGCTCGAGCGCGAAATCGCCGAGGTCGCCGAGCGGTCGGGCAAGAAGGGGCAGCGAGAACTCGGTATGAACAGCGTCTGCGTGTTGGTCTTGAAGAGTCATGATTGCGGTCTGATTGTGCAACCGACCTGCCACACGAACCGCCCCCCTGAACCCACGAAAACAGGCCTGAATTTGCGACTTTCCTCATCCGTTCTGCGGATTTTTCCCCAGTCCCGGGAACGACTCCGCAGGAGGTGGAGCTACTCGTACCGCAGCGCGTCGATGGGATCGAGGCCCGCAGCTTTCCTCGCGGGATAGAAGCCGAAGAATATGCCGATCGCCGCGGCACAGCCGAACGACAGCGCTACCGCATCGAGGGTGACGAGCGTCGACCACTGCATGATGCGCGTCATCATCTTCGAGGCCGCGTAGCCGAGGGCGACGCCGATCGCGCCGCCGGCGAGGCTGAGCACCATCGCTTCTGTGAGGAACTGCAGCAGCACGTCGAGGTCGCGCGCGCCGACCGACAGACGCAGGCCGATCTCGCGCGTGCGCTCGGTGACCGAGACCAGCATGATGTTCATGATGCCGATGCCGCCGACGAGCAGCGACACTGCCGCGATTCCCGCGAGCAGATACGTCATCGTGTTGGTCGTCTGCGTGAGCACGCCGGCCATCTCGTCGAGTGTGCGCACCAGGAAGTCATCGTCGCCACCCGGCGGGATGTTGTGCCGTTCGCGCAGCAGCGCCTGAATCTGCGCGACCATCTCCTGCAGATCGACACCGGTTTCGGCCTGAATGGTGATCTCGCGGAGAAAATCCTGACCGGTGAGCCGCTTCTGTACCGTCGTGTAGGGCACGATGATCGTATCGTCCTGATCGCCGCCGAACGACGCCTGTCCCTTCTTCGCCAAGACACCGACCACGCGGAAGGGCTGGTTGCGGATTCTGATCATCTGCCCGACCGGATCGTTGCCCGCACCGAATAGCTGATCGCGGGCGACCGAGCCGAGCACCGCGACCTTGGTCGCCCGCCTCACATCGTCCTCGCCGAAGAAGCTCCCCTGCATCGCCGGCCACGAGCGGATGTCGGGCAGTTCCTCGTTGGATCCCTGCGCCGACGTGCTCCAGTTCCCGATCGACGAGATCGCCTGCACCCGGATGTTGAGACCTGGGGTCAGGTGCTTGACGCCAGCAACGTTCTCGCGAATCGCCAGCGCATCGGCGACCGTGAGCGTGCTCGAACCACCCTGCCCCCCGCGAACGGTACCGAACCGCTGCGAGCCGGCGTTGACCGTCACCAGATTCGAGCCGACGTTGCGGATCTGCGTCTCGATCGCGTTGCGCGCGCCGCTGCCGAGCGCCATCATGACGATCACGGCGGCCACGCCGATGATCATCCCGAGCGCCGTGAGCATGGTTCTCATCGCGTTCCGACGCAGTGCGCGGACCGCAATGATGAAGGTCATGAAGATGGCCATTGTCCTCTCCGGGTCTCTCCTCAGGCGTTCACGAGATCGTCGGCCTGCGCCTGCAGCTGCTCGAGCTCGTGAGCGGCCGTGCGACGCGTCTCGACGGGAGCATCCGTGCGCACGCGACCATCACGGAACCCGACGATCCGGGTGCCGTACTCCGCGATGTCGCGTTCGTGCGTCACGAGCACGATCGTCAGCCCGCGCTCGATGTTCAACTTCTGAAAGATGTCCATCACCTCGACGCTGGTCCTCGAGTCGAGGTTGCCGGTCGGTTCGTCAGCGAGCAGCAGCACCGGGTTGGTGACGAGCGCGCGCGCGATCGCGACGCGCTGCTGCTGTCCGCCCGACATCTGGTTCGGATGGTGATCCATGCGCGAACCGAGGCCGACCGATTCGAGCGCGGCCTTCGCCAGCTCGTGGCGCTTCGATCCTTTGATCCCGCCGGCATAGAGGAGCGGCAGCTCGACGTTCTCGAGCGCGGTCGTTCGCGGCAGGAGATTGAACCCCTGGAAGACGAAGCCGATCTCCTTGTTCCGTACCTTGGCGAGCTCGCGCTTCGAGAGCCTGGCCACGTCGCGACCGTTGAGACGATAGGACCCGGAGGTCGGAGTGTCCAGGCATCCCAGGAGATGCATGAAGGTCGACTTCCCCGATCCCGAAGGCCCGGTCAGCGCGATGAACTCACCCGCCTCTACGTCGAGCGACACGCCGCGCAGCGCGCGAACATCGACCTCGCCGACGTGATAGGTCCGCGTGAGATCGCGAACGGAGATGAGCGGGTCACCCATTAATTGCCTCGCCCTCCGCCGCCTCCTCGATTACCGCCACCGCCACCGCCGCCACCACCACCGCGGTTGCCACCACCGCCGCCCGGGAAGCCGAAGAACTGTCCGCGGCCGCGGCCTTGCGGAAGGAGCGGATTGCCGCCACCCGCCGGCGCGGCTGATGCCGTGGTCTCGATCACACCTGTGGCTACGACCTCGCCCTCGTGGATGTCATCGCTGGACACCGCCACATTGGCGCCGCCGCTGATGCCGACGCGCACTCGTACTGGCTTCAGATGTCCACCGGCAACCAACCACAGTTGTCCAGAGGAATTGCGGCGCTCGCCGGACCCGCCACGGAACCGAATGGCCCCTGACGGATCACCGCCATTGCGGCCGCCACCGTTCCGTCGGCCGCCGCCGCCACCCTCGCCGAAGTTACCGCCTCCGTCGTTGCCGCCCCGGAAGCCGCCGCCTCCGTCGTTGCCGCCCCGGAAGCCGCCGCCCCCATCGTTGCCGCCCCGGAAGCCGCCGCCCCCGAAGCCGCCGCGGCCACCGCGCCCTCCGCCGCGCGCGGCAAAGAACGCCTGCCGCTCCTCGGGTGTCATCTGCTGAAGCTTCGCGCGCAGCGCGGCGCGGTCCTCGTCGTTGCCGCCCCGACCACGACCCTCGCGTCCAGCGCCGTCTGTTGCGTTCACCTGCGCGCCGTCTGTTGCGTTCACCTGCGCTCGGCCTTCGCGTCCGGCACCATCAGTGGCATTGACGCGGGCGCTTCCCTCTCGACCGCGACCGCTCGCGGACCCGCCCCCCGAGGCTGCCGCGGCGCCCGGCTGCGGACCTTCGCCCCGCGTCTGCCGCGAGTTGTCGGCCAGCGCTTCAGGTACCGGCTGCCCAAGGGATGCGAACAGCTCCGGCGTCGGCGTGAAGCGGATGGCAGACATCGGCACGCGCAGCGTGTCGTCGGCTCTCGCCACTTCGACCGTGACGTTCGCCGTCATGCCTGGTCGCAGTCGCAGATCCGGATTGGGCACGCTGATGACGGTCACGTAGCTGACGACGTTCTGCTCGATCACGGGATTCAAACGCACCTGCGACACCGTGCCGGTGAACGTCTGCTGCGGGTAGGCGTCGACCTGAAAGCGCACCGGCTGCCCGATCGTGATCTGACCGATATCCGACTCGGAGATGTTGGCGTTGACCTGCATCTGCGAGAGGTCGTTGGCGATCTCGAAGATCGTGGGCGCCTGCATACTCGCGGCGACGGTCTGCCCGACATCGACGTTGCGATTGATCACCACGCCGTCGATCGGCGCGGTGATGATGGTGTGACTCAGGTTGACCTTGTTCTGATTGAGCGCCGCCTGCCCCTGCACGAGCGCCGCCTGCGCCGACTTGAGGGCGGCTTCGGCCTGGCGATTGGTGGCTTCGGCGGTCTCGTAGTCTGCCTGCGGAATCAACTTCCGCGTTGCGAGATCTTTCGCACGTTCCAGCTTGAGCTTTGCGTCATCGAGCTGCACCTTCGATCGCTCGACGTCGGCCTGACTGCGCACGACGGTCGCTGCGGCCTGCTCGACCTGCGTCTGAAAGAGCGACGGCTCGAGCTCGGCGACCACCTGCCCCTTCTTCACGTTGGAGTTGAAGTCGGCGTAGAGCGATTTGATCGTTCCCGAGACCTGGGATCCGACTTGGACGGTCGTCACCGCCTGCAACCGGCCGGTTGCATCGATCCCCTGCACGACGCTGCCGCGGCTGACGGTCGCCGTCACGAGCTGCAGCGTCGGCTTTTCCCCTTTGTAGCGCTGATACCCGTAGTAGCCGCCGGCACCCAGCACCGCCAGGATCACGACGATCCAAATCGCGCGCTTCAACCCCTTTTTCATACCTTGTGGTCTGTCCTTCCTGACTCCACGACGCGATTCCCTCTGGCCTGAGCGACGTCGAAGGCCAACGTACGCACCACTTCCTTCAGATGAGACGGACTACTAGTACATACTCGGCTGCGGTCCGATGTGTTTAAGAGGACGTAAAAAAAGATCGCAAACCAAAAACCAGGACATTTTCCCCTTTTTGCGGGTGTCAGAGGGGGTTTATGGCCGCGGCTCGTCGGTGACGGGCATAAGTCAAAGGTCAAAAGGCAAAGGTCAAAGGTGAAGTCAAAGGTGCCAGGTCGAAGCGCCTGCACCTACACTTGCATTCACACCTAACACCTACACATTTCACCTAACCTTTGACCTTTGCCTTTTGACCTTTGACCTATGCTTCTCAATGACGAAGACCTTCGTTGACAATGACGAAGCACTTCGTCATACTGCGCGTCGTGCCGAAACGCCCCCATCCGACCAAAGCCGAGCTCGACATCCTGCGCGTCTTGTGGACAGCCGGCCCGCTGTCGGTGCGGGAAGTGCGAAACATCCTCGACCGGTCGAAGCCGACCGGCTACACCAGCGTCCTCAAGACGATGCAGATCATGACCGACAAGGGGCTGGTCGAGCGTGATGACAGTCAGCGGCCGCAGATCTACAAGGCGAAGTATTCGCAGGACCGCACGCAGAAGCAGATCCTGACCGATCTGATCGACCGGGTCTACGGCGGCTCCGTGCGGGCGCTGGTGCTGCACGCCATCGGCACGCGCAACCCGTCGGCTGATGATCTCGACGCGATCCAGAAGCTGCTCGATCGATACGAGCGAGGTGGGAAATGAGCACGCTCTCCGACACGATCACAGCCGTCTTGATACGGTCGCTCTGGCAGGACGCGGTCGTCGGCCTCGCGTTGTGGATCGCCTTGTGTGCGTCGAGACGGCGATCGCCAAACGTCCGCTACGTCCTCAGCTGCGCTGCGCTCGCAATCATGGTGCTCTGGCCGGCGCTGAGTTCCCTCGACCTCGTGCACCCGCGCAGCATCACTCCCGCGTCTCACGCATCACCCGCGGTGCCGATGCCCATCGACGCCTCCACTATCCTCGGCGACGGATGGCGTTCCTCTGCCAGTCCGGCCCACGTGCCGGCCAACGTGACTGCGTCGCTCGAGCGGTGGGCGCTTCCGATCTGGATCGCCGGCGTCGTGCTCTTCTCGCTGCGGGCATTCACCGGCGGGGCACAGGCGGTCGTGCTCGCGCGGCGCAGCACGCCGGCTGACGCTGCACTGCTGGCGCAGATCGCGGCGGTGGCGCGGCGGATGGGCATCACGCGACGCGTGCATGCGGCGATTTCCGAGCGCACACCGGGAGCGGCCACGCTGGGCGCGTGGCGACCGCTGATTCTCGTTCCGTCAGCCGCGTTGATCGGGCTCACCCCGCAGCAGCTCGAAGCGGTCCTTGCACACGAACTGGCGCACATCCGTCGTCACGATTACGTGGTCAACGTGGCGCAGGTACTGGTCGAAACGCTCGGCTTCTATCATCCCGCGATTTGGTGGGCATCGAAGCAAATCTCTACTGAGCGTGAGCTCTGCTGCGACGACCTGGCTCTTCGTGGTCATGGCGATCCGCTCTCGTACGCCCAGGCACTGACAGCGCTCGCTCGTCTGCCGTTGGCCGTTCCGCGGCCGGCTCTCGGCGCCGCAACCGGATCGCTGCTGCACCGTGTGCAGCGTGTGCTCGGCGTTGGCGGCGACGTGCGGCAGTCGTTCCCCTGGTCAGTCCTTCTGTCGCTGTCATTCATCCTCGCGGCGGGCGCAATCCATCCGGAGTGGATTCGCACGCACGCCGTCGCCCGGGATGCGAGGCTATCGGGATTCGTGTACGACCCGTTCGGTGGGCTGGTCGCCGGCATTCCGCTCAGCGTCGAGGCGGGTCCGTTCCAGCCTTCCTACTTCGACACGACGACGACCGACAGGTCGGGGCACTTCGTGTTCGAGCATCTGCCATCGGGAAGCTTCGTGCTCACGGCGCCGCAGTCGGACTTCGTGCGTCCGCTGCGCATCCAGGTCGAAGATGGCGCGAGCGTCGAACGGGATATCCACATGGAGATCGACACTCTGGCTGACGAAATCCTCGTCTGTGCCACGTGTCCGTCCGAGCCTGACTCGTATCAGCTGCCCGCGTCCCTTGCCGAGGAATTCCGCCGCGATCGTGAAGCCGCGGCCGCCGATCCGAT
>DATFRP010000112.1:0-7785 GCA_035263125.1 Vicinamibacterales bacterium | reverse complement strand
CAGAATCTCCCTGCGTGTATGACCGCCCTGATTTCGCACAGATCTGTCCGGCGTCAAGTGTAGGCGCCCTTAGGCCCCGGGTCCATCCCCCATATTGGGTCACGACTCGAACCAGCGCGGCCCCGAAGCTGAGTGAAACTCGCCAGAAAATAAGGCCGTTCGTCCGAGGTTTTGCGTAACCTCATCTCATGGCGACCATCAGATCGGATTCCGACTTCCCCGAATACGTCGACGAGAACCGCCGCATCTGGAATGCGAACGCCAGATGGTGGGACGATCAAATCGGTGACGGCAACGACTTCCAGACGTTGCTGATCGAACCGGCGACCGAACGCCTGCTGAACATCTCGGCCGGCGATACGATCCTGGATGTCGCCTGCGGCGCGGGACGGTTCGCGCGCCGCATGGCCTCGCTCGGCGCGTGCGTCGTCGCCATTGACACCAGCACAACGTTCATCGCACGCGCCCGTGAACGGACGCCCGCGGATGCGCCGATCGAGTATCGCGAGATCGATGCAGCGAATGTCGGGGAGATGCAGTCGCTCGGAGCGAACCGGTTTACCAAGGCGGTCTGCACGATGGCGCTCATGGACATGCCCGAGATCACTCCGCTGTTCCGTGCCCTCGCACAGCTGCTGCCGAACGATGGGGCATTCGTCTTCTCCATCACGCACCCATGCTTTCATTCCGCGACGATGCAGCGTTTCGCGGAAACGTACGAAGAGGAATCCGGCCGCAACGTGATTCGAACCGGCGTCAAGGTGTCGTCCTACTTGTCGTCATCGGCGCGAAAGACCGAGGGCATCATCGGACAGCCGGAACCGCAGCTCTTCTTTCACCGGCCGTTAGGCGTGCTGCTCCAGGCGGGATTCGATGCGGGCTTCGTCGTGGACGGGATCGAAGAGCCAGGATTCGGCGCGCCCGAACGGCCCACCGCCGGCGTTCGATGGCGCGAGATGCCGGAGATTCCGCCGGTCCTTGCTGTGCGGATGAAGCGGGTCAGGACAATAAAGAACCTGTGATGCAAAATGCAGAATGCAAAATGCAGAACGCAGCCGCGCCAATCGTGCGCATTCTGCATTCTCCATTTCTGAATTCTGAATTACGTACACTCGTCTGAATGCCTTTCGATCTCCAACCCGTGCTGACCGGCGACCTGCTCGAACTCCGACCGCTGCGCGAAGAGGATTTCCACGTGCTCTTCACGGTCGCGTCTGATCCTTTGATCTGGGAACAGCATCCCGAACCAGACCGGTGTACAGAGCCGGTGTTCCGCCGCTTTTTTCGCGGCGCGATGGAGTCTGGAGGGGCGTTCCTCGTGCTCGATCGGCGTGACGGGCGCGTGATCGGATCGTCTCGCTTCGCCGATTACGACGAGGCAACAAGCCAGATCGAGATCGGCTGGACGTTCCTCGCACGATCGCACTGGGGCGGCAAGTACAACCGGGAGATGAAGCAGGTGATGCTTGCCCACGCGCTCCGTTTCGTCCGGCGCGTGGTCTTCCGAGTGGGTCCGAACAACCATCGATCGCAGCGGGCGCTCGAGAAGATCGGCGCGGTGGCGTTGGGAATGCACTCGGATCCTCAGCGTGGCGACTCGCTGGTCTACGAGATCACGCGCGACACCTTCGTGGGCGTCTGAACGCACGAAGGGCGGCGCCCCGGGACACTGCCAGAATGGATACGTGGTTCAGACGCTTCGCAGACTCGGGCGCGCTGCCGCTGGAGGCCGCGCGCGCGTTGGACGAGGACGGCTTCACGGTGATACGCGGCCCTGTGGAGCTCCACCACATCGCGCATCTCGCACACGCGTACGACACGGAAGTCGCGGCTGCCGATCCGTCAGACAGGAGCAGCGGGCAGACGGGCGCGACCACGAGGGTCTACGACTTCGTCAACCGCGGTCCCGCCTTCGATCCACTCTACGTACATCCGCCGATGCTCGAAGCCTCGTGTCGCATCATTGGTCGCCCTTTCAAGTTGAGCACGATGCACGCGAGAACATTGAACCCGCGCGCACCCGCCCAAGGGCTTCACATGGACTTTCCGCGCGAGGCAGCCGACCATGCCGCGGGCGCATGGCCGATGGTCGGATTCATCTTCATGGTCGACGCGTTCACCGCGGAGAACGGAGCCACGCTCTTCGTGGCGGGTTCACACCGCTGGTCGAAATCCCAGCGAGAGGTGCCCACAGAACATCGGAGTCAGATGCCGGCGTGTGGTGAGGCAGGATCGGTGATTGTCTATAACGGCTCGGTCTGGCACGGACATGGAGCGAACGTGACCAGCCAGCCTCGCCGGTCGATACAAGGCGCGTACATCCGTCGCGACGCGAAGTCCGGGGGCAATCTGCCTGATCGCATGCGGCCGGACACGCTCGCGCGAATCGGCGATCTCGCCAAGTACCTCATCGCGTGAATGGGGTCGGAGGTCATTTCTGGAGGACACTCGGATATGCCGGTCGGCCCACTATTGGTCCGCCCGCAATGATGGCAGTTTGAGTATTGCCGGCTAAGCGAACATTTCAGGCGTCTGATGGAAGCGAATAGAAATCTCATGTCGATCAGGCCGTCCTTCATCGTGAAGGACTTGGAGACTTCGATCACCTATTACCGCGACCGCCTCGGCTTCCAGCTCGACTTCCAAGGCCCGGACGGGGGCCCGTTCTGGGCCGGAGTGAGCCGGGATGGGATCGGTATCATGCTCAAGGCGGTCGCGCCCGACGTGCTGCCCTGTCCACACCACACCCGCCACGAATGGGCCCCTCCGGACGCGCACATCTACAGCGTGGATCCTGATGCGCTCTTCGACGAGTTCAGGCGGCGCGGTGCGTCGTTCGTACAGACGTTGTCGTTCGTAGAAGAGGGGTTGTGGGGATTCTCGATCACCGATGCCGATGGATATGTCCTTATCTTCTATCAGCTCCGCGACAAGTAGGGCCACTGTCGGCATTGGTGTGTTCGTTACGGCGCTCACGGTCGGCGCCTGCGATGCCGACGCCGCGCAATCGGCCAAAACGCGCCCACTGCTGACCACAGCGCATTTCACGTTCTACAGCGACTTCGCCACCAACCTGAATCAGACGCTCATCGCCGACTTCGTGGCGAGGCGCGATGGGCGAGCTGGCGCTTTCGACGCGCAGAAGGACAAGACCTGCTTCGACAGGCTGCCGTCGACCGCGCGCGAGGGCTGGGCGCGGGCTGTCGAGTACTACCGGACGAATCAGGCCAGCCAGGGACAACGCGTGCTGCTGCGACTGGAGCTCGCGGGCCTCGTCGATCGCGCCCTGCTGACGGATCCGCAAGACCTGACGACGCTGGACGCATTCGCGCGTGCGCGGGACGAAGCAGGCCCGGCGTACCGTCAGTGCAAGTGGTCGGCGCAGAACGCGGCGAATCGCGCGTGGGTCGATCGCCTCCAGCCGCTTCTTCGCAAGCACTCGAGCGCGCTCGGCGAGCAGCTGCCGAAACTGTTCCAGACGCCGTGGCGCGGCCTGCCGTTCCGTGTGGACGTGGTCGATCAGGTGGGATTCTCAGGCGGGAATTCTGCGAGCGACGATTCTGGACGGATGCACATTCTGGTGTCGAGCACGAATCCCGACAATCAGGGGCTGTCGGCGCTCGAGGTCGTCTTCCACGAGGCGTGTCACTTCCTCGCGCAGCCGGGCGGTCCGCTGAGCAATGCACTGAACACCGCAGCGAAGACGGCCGGCGTCACGCTGCCGCCCGACGTGCTCCATCAGGTGCACTTCTTCATCGCCGGCGAGGCGGTCCGCCGATCCTTCGAGCGCGCAGGCCAGCCGTACACCCCGTATCTCTACTCACTGAAGTTGTTCAGCGACGGGTTTCGCGAAGCGGCCCGACGCATCTGGCCGGCTTATATGGACGGCACCCGAACACTCGACCAGGCCGCCGCCGAGCTCGTCGCCGCGTTCAAGTCGTAACCAAAAGAATAGGATCACGCAGGCCTCAGGGCTCAGGCCTCAGGGCTCAGGGCTGGGCCAGGTCTGAGGCCTCAGACAGCACTGAGGCCCGAGGCCTGAGCCCCGAGGCCTCTCCGATCAGAAGCTCGTGCCGCCGCTCAACGTGTGGCCGGCCACCGAGTCACAGTGCTTGCCGGGCTCCGGGAACTTCGGTTTGTTCGTCGCCGCGTCTGTGGGGCACTTGACGAGAGCCGTGCTCGGAATTCGGGCGCCGAAGTTCGACCCGTCGCGAAGCGGATTCAGCTTGACGCTGAACAGCGTGCCGGCCCCGAACGTTTTCGCGCTGATGCCCTGTCGCTCGAGCTGCGCCGTGCCCGCCATCTCGAGACCCCATTCGACGTACTTGCCGTCGGCGCCCTTCTTGAGCGACTTGTAATCGTCGGCGAGCAGTACGAAGTGGATCTCGGCGTGATTGGCCTGCGGCACGAACGTCTTGACGACGCCGGTGAGCGTCACGACCTTCGTCTGGTCGTACATCGCGAACGAATGGTGCGCTGAAAGCGTGATCGGGAGCAGCACCGCCAGGATGGCCAGCGCCGTCAATATGCCCGTCTTCATGATTCCTCCAGAACGATAGGGCCCAGGGCCCAGGCCCCAGGCCTCAGCCTTTCAGGCCCCAGGCTACTTCTTGAATATATCCGTGATCTCAGCGGGCAGATCGTCCTGCGGCTTGTCCCACCCTGCCTCGAAGTATTTTTCCCAGTTCTTCGCCCACGGCCTGCTGTAGTAATCGACGAAGCGAGGATCGGACGCCGTGGTCTGCTTCGGCCGGCCATCGGTGTTGAAGATGTTGCTCAGGCACTCGATGAAGTTATACCGGCGCTCCGGATCCTCGATCGTTGCGGCGCGGACGAAGCGGAACGACGCACGCAGCGGGGCGACGAACGCGTCGGGGTCATAGAAGATCGTTTCGTGATCGAGGCCGATGAACTTGCCGCCGGCATCGAGCGCGGGCTTGAACGTTTCGATCGTCTCCAGCTTCTCGCTCGTCTCGAACATCGCATGTGAGAGCTGCCACGACTGAATGTTCGCCGTCCATGTAACGAGCGTCGTGCCGTCCCAGAATCCGATCGTCTCGCCATACCACTGCGGCGTCTTCTGCACGTGCGTCTTTCCGACCATCACCTGACGCAGGAAGTTGTCGGCGATCCCCGAGAGGAACTGAATATTCCACGGCGTCATCGTGAGCTGGAAGTTGCCCGCCTGCGACGGCTGAGACCACCACCGGATGAATCCTTCGGGCCAGCAGAACGAGGCGCTCCACTGCGGAGCATTCGTGACCGCTTCATGGTAGGCGGTCTGCACCATCCGCTTCTGATATTCCGGCGTGAGCAGCGCGAGCACCGTTGGCGCCTGCGTGACTCCCCAGATCCACTCCGAGCCGCGATCGGCTTGACCGTCGCGCCGGTAGTAGCCGTCCCAGTCGGGCACGGTCGCCTTCGTATAGACCGTCGGCCCGCCCTTCGCTTTGGCCTGGGCCATCAGCGCCTCGTAATGCTCCTTCGCGGTCTTGTACGGATACGGGCTGACGATGCGCTCGCGCGGCCAGTCGTCGTTGCAGTTGCCCCACGAAGCAGACTCGGGAGGCTTCGGCCCGATGCGCTGCTGGTCCCACATTCCGTACAGCTGACGCGGATTGTTGCAGCGGTAATAGCGCTTATCGAGCCAGTTCGCGCGATCCTTGTAGAAGTTCTTCGACGAGAACAGATCGATCGCCAACGGCTCGACGCCGGCCGGAGGCCCCTGAATCACTGGCGCCGGACCGCGTCCCCGTCCACCACCGCCCGGAGCGCCCGGAGGCACGGCACCACGCCCGCCCTGCTGCGCGAAAACGGTCGTCGACACCAGATTGGGCGTCGTCCACGCCGCGAGTGCCGCCATGGCGGCGGCCATGAAAATACCAGTCAACCACTTCGCTCTCATGCTGAGCCTCTCTCGATGATGCTGGCAATGATACATGTGTCGCGAGAACGGCACCCGTGTTACGACAAAGGCGGCCGCCTCGTATGCCACTTCGTCGCCCGCTCGTAGGCGTGCGCAATGCCGAGCACCGTCGATTCGGCGAAATGGTTGCCGCTGATTTGAAGGCCGATCGGAAGGCCCGCTGCGGAGAATCCGCACGGAACGGAAATCGTTGGCAGGCCATAGATGTCGAATGCGGCCGTATTGATCAGGCCGCCGGGACCTCCGCCCGGCGGTGCTGCGACACTTCCCGCGGCTGGCGGTGTGATGAACGGAGCAACGCCCCGTTGGGTGGGCGTGATGAGGACATCGACGGAGGTGAAGACGTTCTCGATCTCCCGGCGGACCACATCGAGCTGCCGTCGCGCTTGGGCGTACGTGGCCGCACTGGCTTTCCCCGCTCCCAGAATCAGGTTGCGGGTCGCGCCCTGATACAACTCCGGTGTCTTCGTAATCCACGGCAAGTGGTACGCGTAAATCTCCGGATTCCACACCTCAGTGATGTTGCCTGCCGCCGGGACCTGCACATCGACGACGCTGGCAGTCAACGTACGCACGACATCGATCGCCGCGGCAACCGCCTTCGCGACCTCCGGGTCAAGTCCATCGAAGAATGGCATGCGCGCGACGCCGACACGCAGCTTCGACGTCTGCATGCCGATCGCGCGGCTGTAAATGGGCACTGGCGCATCGACCGACGTCGGATCGCGGACATCATGGCCGGCAATCGCCGACAGCATCAGCGCCGCGTCCTCGACTGTCTTGCACATCGGACCGACGTGATCCAGCGACCAGGCCATCGGGATCACACCGCGCGTGCTGACGCGGCCGTACGTGGGCTTGAGGCCGACGATGCCGCACATCGACGCAGGAATGCGGATCGATCCGCCGGTATCGGTGCCGAGGGCGCCAAGGCACATGTCAGCGGCGACGGCGGCCGCCGAGCCACCCGACGATCCACCCGAGACGTGATCGAGCGCCCACGGATTGTGCACCGGCCCGTAGTAGGTGACCGCCGATGTTCCGCCCAGCGCGAACTCATGAAGATTCAGCTTGCCCAGGACGATCGCGCCAGCCTTCTTCAACCGTACGACGACCTCCGCATCGTCGCTGGGCACGCGATCCTTGAACACGCCGCTCGCTGCCGTCGTCTTCACGCCAGCCGTGTCGATGTTGTCCTTCAGCGCAATCGGCACGCCATGCAGTGGTCCACGCCACGTGCCGCGTCTGATCTCCGCCTGCATCTCACGTGCTGTCGCCAGTGCCTGATCGCGCGTGATGGTGATGAACGCGTTGATCGCACTCTGGTGCCGATCGATACGGGCCAGGCAGGCCTCGGTCAGATCCACCGGCGAGACCTCTTTTCGCCGGAGCAGATCGGAAGCCTGTCGCAGCGTCAACGTCGCAAGGTCTTTCGAGTCGCTTCGAGTTGCGCTCTGCGACAGGAGCGGCGCAGGGAATGGTGACGCCGCGGCCGCGAGACCAGCGATCAGAAATTCACGTCGCGTCGGTTCAAACATAGGCGCGTTACCCCGCGTCTGTCCTGCAGCAGTAGGGGCCACCTTCAGGTGGCCCAATCAGAGTTCGCTCCGTTCGGCGGTTGTAGAGCATAACCCCGGTCGGGAGTTGGCGATGACACGGAAGGTCGATCTCGCGCCTGTCGACGGTCAGCGAGACGGCATGAGCTGATTGACCACGCCGCCGCTTGCGTCGAGGAACACGATCTTCGACGCACCGTCGGAAGCGACTTCCATCACGATGCGACGACGGCCCTGCCCATCCATCAACGCGACGGTGGCCGCGCCGTCGTCGCCGTTGCCGACCCAGATCCGGTTGGTGTT
>DATFRP010000111.1:0-31296 GCA_035263125.1 Vicinamibacterales bacterium | reverse complement strand
GTCCTCTACGAAATCATGGTCGACAACGACGGCGACGCCGTTGAAGACGTGACGTTCCAGTTCCGCTTCCGCACCGAGACGCGCAACCCGAACACGTTCCTCTACAACACCGGACCGATCACGTCGCTCGACTCGGCGAACTGGAACGTGCGGCAGTTCTACACCGTCACGCGCATCGACGGTCCGCGCCGCACGGGGCGGACGACGACGCTCGGGACGAACTTGCTCACGCCGCCGGTGAACGTCGGCTTCCGCTCGACGCCCAACTACGAAGCGCTCGCCGCCGCGGCGGTGCAGCAGCTGCCGAACAACTCGCAGGTGTTCGCCGGCCAGCGCGACGATCCGTTCTACGTCGATCTGAACGTCTTCGACCTGCTCGCGGTGCCGCCGGCCGACACCAAGAACACCGATTCGCTCGCCGGCTTCAACGTCCACACGATTGCGATCGAGGTGCCGATCTCGTCGCTGACCGCCAACGGCGCCCGACCCAGTTCCGCGTCCGACATGAACGCCGTGATCGGCATCTGGTCGACGACGAGCCGGCCGTCAGTCACCAGCCGCGGTGGCGGTCAGGAACGTCACAGCGAGAATTACGTGCAGGTGTCACGCCTGGGTCAGCCGCTCGTCAACGAGGTGGTCATTCCACGCGGCGTGAAGGACACGTTCAACGCCCTCGAGCCGACGGGCGATGGCGCAGCGCTCAAGTTCGTGACCGATCCCGAAGTGCCGAAGCTGCTGCTCGCGCTCTTCAACATTCAGTCGCCGCCGGCACCGCGCAACGATCTCGTCACGATCTTTCTCATGGGCATCCCCGGGCTCAATCAGCGGCCGGGGAGCACGCCCTCAGAGATGCTGCGGTTGAACGTCGCGATTCCACCGAACCCCAACCCGAATCGGCTCGGCGTACTCGGCGGTGACACTGCTGGATTCCCGAACGGCCGCCGGCTCGGCGACGACGTGGTCGATATCGCGCTGCGGGTGATGGCGGGCGCCACACCGCTGACGCCCAACTTCAACGTCGGCATCAACGCGCAACTCGGCGACGGTGTGATTGGCAATGACCAGCCGATGCTCACCGCGTTCCCGTTCGTGCCGACGCCATCGGCAGGCAACAACCCCTAACCACTCACCACTCACACGGAAGGCCGTCTTGCTGACACCAGTGCAGCCGACGGCTTTCCTCGTACGCAGGAGCATCAACATCATGAGACGAGCACTTGCCTTCGCCATTCTGGCTGCCGCGCTGCTGACGGCTTCACCGGCCGCCGCGCAGTCCGAGTCCAACGGATGGTTCGCATCGCCCTTCCTGGGCACGACGTTCAGCGGCGACACGACCAAGAGCGCGCCGGTGGTTGGCGCATCTGCCGGCTGGATGGGCGGCCGCGTGGGATTCGAAGGTGAGGTCGCGGATGCACCGGACTTCTTCGAGCAGACCGGCTTCCTCACCTCCCGGCGCGTAACGACAGTGATGGGGAACGCACTTTACAGCCCCTCCTATGGCGCCGTTCGTCTCTACGGTACCGCCGGTGCCGGTCTCGTGCGGCCTCACCTTGCCGAGGCCGGCGACCTCGCGTCGATCGAAGTCAACAAGTTCGGCTTCAACGTCGGCGCCGGCGTCATCGGCTACGTCTCGGATCACGCCGGCGTCCGCGGCGACATCCGTTACATCCGGACGGCTGGGACGTCGGACGCCGACGTCAATCCGTTCGGACTCGATCTGTCGAAGTTCGAATTCTGGCGGGCCTCAGCGGGGCTCGTCGTCAAGTTCTGACGGGAGCCGGCCATGACTAAGGCGCGCGCGCTCCCCTTTTTCAGCCTCGCGGCATTCGCGATGATGACGGCCTGTGCGCGCCCCGCGCCCGCACGGCCGACGCCGGTGACGCCGCTGCTCGGCACCCGTCAGATCTCCACCTCGCGCGCCGACCTCGACAAGACGATCATCTCGATGCGAACCCGGGTGGCGCAGTCACCCGGCGACGCCACCGCAGCCGTGATGCTCGCCGACGCATTGCTGCGACAGACGCGCGTCGCCGGCAACGCAGGTCTTGCCACAGAAGCGGAACACGTGCTCGTGGCAGTCCTCGACCGCGATGCCGAGCGCTATGACGCGCGGCGCATGCTCGCGGCTACATATCTCTCCCAGCATCGCTTCGGCGACGCCCTTCGGGAAGCATCGCGCTGCCAGCAGGTGCGCAGGGACGATCCGTGGGTGTTTGGCGTCATGGGCGACGCGCACATCGAGCGCGGTGAGTACGACGCTGCGTTCGATGCGTTCGATCGGATGGTCGCGATCAAGCCGACAGCCGCGGCGTATGCCCGCGTGTCGTACGCACGCGAGCTGCAGGGGGATCTACCAGGAGCGCTTCAGGCGATGCAGATGGCGGCGGACGCGACGAGTCCGCACGATCCCGAATCGCTGGCCTGGCATCGAGCCCAACTTGGACATCTCGATCTCGAGATGGGGAAGTTGAATGACGCACGCCGCGAGTTCGCCTTCGCCGACCACGCCTTCCCCGGACATCCATTCGCAGCAGCAGGTCTTGCACGTGTGGCGGCGGCGGAAGGCAACTTCCGCGGCGCGCTCGATGCGGTGACGGCAGTCCTCGAGACGACGCCGACGCCTGCCGATCTCGCCTTCGCCGGCGACATGCTCGCGGCCCTGGGCAAGGGAGACGAGGCCGAGCGCAGCTATCGGCTTGCCGAGGCCGCGTGGCGCAGCGACATGCCCGAACCCTCGCGTCTCGCTCGATTTCTTTCGGAGCGCGGCCGGAATCTCGGCGACGCCATCGCCCTTGGCGAACGGGCGCGTATCGACCGCAACGACATCTTCACGGCAGATGCGCTGGCCTGGGCGTACTTCCAGACCGGGCAACTCGATCGCGCGCAGCGAGCGATCGCCCTCGCATTGCGCACGGGTACGCGCGATCGTGTCATCCGCTTTCACGCCGCAGCGATTGCGCATGCCGGTGGTGACATCGTGCGGGCGCGCGCCCTTCTGGCCGAGGCCCTCGATGGCTCGCCCCGTTTCGATCCGATCGCCGCACCCCTGGCCGTCGCATTGAAAGCCACGCTCGACCCACAAGGTCCGGCGAACAAACGGGGCGCCCTGGTGGCCTACCGGTGATACGTCAGTTTCGTTCGACTCTAACGCTTCTCGCTCTCGTCGCCATCGTCGGCATTCGTGCGGAGGCGCATCCGCTCGCAACAACCACCGTGTCGATATCGCTCGAGACGCGCGACCGGCTCACGATATCGATCGCGGCGGATGCAGATGCGCTGATCGCCAAGCTGGAAGCGCTCGCAGGCAGCGCCGCTACGAAAGCAACGACGGCCGACGATGGCCGCACACGTCTCCGGGACCTAATGCCGACGCTCATCTCACACATCGAGGTGCGAGTCGATGGCACACCAGTGATTCCAGCGCTGGACTCGATTGAGGTCGACGGCACGCGCCAGGCCGCGATCGGCTTGCACGCACCGATGCCGCCCGGCGCCAGTGGTGTCACATGGCGAAGCACGTTTGTGTTCGGGTCGTATCCGCTGGCGATGAGAAGTGCGGATGGACAGGAGGTTGTCCAATGGCTGCAAGGTCCAGAGACGAGTGCACCGATGCCAATCGACGCGACGTCTCGACCACTCAATTTCATGCGCGGCCTTGGTATGGGATTCACGCATATCGTGCCTGCCGGAATCGATCACATCCTGTTCGTGGTCGGACTGTTTCTGCTCAGCCGGAGACCGCGTGAGGTGTTCCTGCAGGTAACGGCGTTTACGGTCGCACATTCCGTGACGCTCGGCCTGTGCCTGTACGGGCTCGTCTCGGCACCGCCGTCGATCGTCGAGCCGATGATTGCACTCTCGGTCGCCTACGTCGGCGTCGAGAACCTGATGACGTCGCGGCTGCATCCATGGCGTCTGGCTGTCGTCTTCGCGTTCGGGTTGCTCCATGGAATGGGCTTCGCGGAAGCACTTGCCGGACTTCATCTCTCAGCCGCCGGATTTCTTACAACGCTCGTGTCTTTCAATGCCGGTGTCGAGCTCGGTCAGCTCGCGGTCATCGCGTGCGCGTCAGCGATCCTTGCGATCATCACGTCCGTGCGCGCCACAGCAAGCGCACCGGCCACGCGCTTGGCGTCGGCAGTCATCGGCGTCGTTGGCGTGTTCTGGATGATCGAGCGGATCTACGCAGCGCGCTGAACATTCGCGGAACCAACGTCGCGGCAATCAAGCGGCGGAAGATGCCCAACATGTAACGCGGTCGTTGCGCGGCTGCAACACACGGCGGGTAGTCTGCCCGGATGCCCTACGACCGACAGCGACCCGTTCGCGCGCTTTCCGTGTATGGCGCTGGTTTCGCGGTGATGGCGATCGCCGGCGCGGCGCTTGCCCTGGCTTCCCGCACGGCCGACTCACCGAACGTCTACGCGAAGAAGGTCCTCGTCGCGAATCGACACGGCTTCGAGGACGGAGCGCTCATCGACCGGCACCTGGTCAACCCGTGGGGTATCGCCCTTCGCCCACCAGGGATCGGCGGCCACTTCTGGATCAGCAATTCCGGCAACTTGAGCTCGTCGACCTATGTCGGCGATGCCAACGGCGTCGCGCTCCATCAGGACGGCCTGAAGATCGTGTATCTCGACGGACCGAAGATCTCGTATGAAGACGGTCTCGCCAACGTCACTGGTGTCGTCTACAACGCGGCGAGCGACGTCCCCGGCCAGCCGCTGGAGTTTCGGGTCACAGGACCGGCAAGCAATCTGTCAGGCGCGTCGCCCGTGTCGATCGGCACGTCTTCGGGATCGGCGAAGTTCGTATTCGTGACGACCGATGGCACGATCAACGCCTGGCGATCGGGAACGGCCGAGAGCATGAACACTGCCGTGATCGTGAAGGACTACTCCGATCATGGTCCGCACCAGATCAAGGGTCTGCCGCATCTCCCGGCATTCACGGGCGTGGCGATGACGACGAAGGCCCACGCCGGCAATCGCCTCTACGTTACCGATTTTGAGAACGCGACGATCCGGGTCCTGGACAACGAGTGGAACGACATCACAGAACGCGTGCCATTTGCGCGTCCAGCAGGCCTTGCGCCGGAGATGAGCCCGTACAACATTCAGCTGCTGAATGACCGGCTCTATGTGACCTACGCGGTCGTGGACGTCAACGGCGAGGAGGCGGCGACGGATGTTCCCGGCGCGGGCGCCGGCCACGTTGTCGCGTACGATGTCGACGGCCACATCCTGCAGGAACTCAAGGACGCGGGCCGGCTCAATTCGCCATGGGGCATGGCGATTGCGCCGAAGAACTTCGGCCCGTTCAGCGGCGCACTGCTCGTCGCCAACTTCGGCGACGGTACGATCGCGGCATTCGACGTGGCGACCGGCGTCTTCCGCGACTATCTGCGCGACAAGACCGGCGCGCCACTCGTCGAGGACGGTGTGTGGGGCCTGGCGTTCGGCAACGGCGTCAGCCTCGGCGATGCGGACTCGTTGTATTACACGGCCGGCCCGAACGGGGAACAGGACGGCGTGTTCGGGCGGCTGCGCTACACAGGGGCGCCGATCACGCACTGACCCCAATTACCTTCCCTCGATCACCGCCATCGTTGCGAGGCTTGCGCCCTTGGCAACGGAGGGCGGCGGAGGGAACGGAACTAACAGGGAGGAACGGAGAAACGGAGAGACATTTCAAAAAGACTCTCCGTTCCTCCGTTTCTCCTGTCAATCCGTTTCCTCCGTCACCTCCGTTGCGTTCATGAACAGCATTCCCGTATCACCAAAGACATCTCCCATCCTCGGGCCTCCCGTCGAAGGAGATCTGTGGCTCGCCGCGAATGGACCTGGGAAACGGAACCTACGCGACCTATGCGCATCTCCAGGAAATCTAGCGGATGATTTCCTGCAACAAGCCCGGACCAACCGAGATCTGGCCGGTGAACGGCCGCGCATGCGATGCAATCAACACGACCGAAATCGCTGCCGCCGTCGCGAACAGTCCCATTGCGGTCACGGCCGCGGCCTTATTGTCGCAGTGCACAAACGCAATCGCGAGCAGATTGACGACAGCGACACCAATGAGACCTGCCCATTTGACCCAATTGATCGACGAACGACTGATGATGATCCGCTGCCGCCGGGCGTCGAGCGCCTGCTCCAAGGCGGCGGCGATCTCACGCTGGGCGACCCTCTGACCTTCGGTGTCGAACACCGTCGCGAGCGACAGACGGAGCGCCTCGGTGAGCGGTGCTGGGGCGAGGGCCAGCGTGGCGCCCTGTCCCGCCATTGCCGGCCATTCTTCCTGCACTGCCTGGGTGACGTACTCGCGCAGCAACGTGTGCAGCCGCGTTTGCAGATCCTTCGGAAAGCTGGAGGCGAGAAGATCGACTGTCCGTAGCGCACTGGCTTCGCGGCTCACCTCGGACGCAGCACGCTGTGCGTCGTTCCACACCTGCGCCGAAAGAAACGCGACGAGCAATCCGAACACAATGCCCAGAGGTGAGAGCAGCGCGGGGGTCACCCCTTTGAATGCACGGGCGCGCTGCTGGACTGCCAGCGTCATCACCGTCGCGTAAATCAGCCATGTGATGAGGGCGGTAATGGCCAAGACGACGGTAGACATCCACCCGACCGGCAAGTGATAGACCCAGTCGCTCATGTGACTCTCCTTCGCCCGCACAGCATGCCGCGCGCCACCGGCTGATGCAACGAAAGAGCCACGAACTCGACGAGACACTGCAACGTTTCGGCCGCGGCCATCGACAATGTATTGATGAAGCCGGGAACCGTGGCGGAGCTCGTCGACGACGCCCGCAAAGGATCGGCGGAGGCGCGTGACGAGCTGGTCCGTCGTCATTATCGCGAGATCGCGGCGATCGCTGCGGCAATGGTCAACGACGCCACCGAGGCCGAGGACCTCGCGCAGGAGGCGTTCATCCGGGCGTTCCGGAACCTGGACCTGCTCGTGGATCCCGGCCGATTTGGCGCCTGGCTTCGCCGGATCGTCATCGGCGTCTCGATTGATTGGCTCCGGGCGTTTCGGCCCTCTCTGTATCACGGATGGAGCGACGCCGATGACGTGGGGCTCTCATCTCACGAGCCCTCGCCACTCGAGCTCGTGCTGCGGGCCGAAATCGTCGAGCGCGTCCGGGCCGCCCTTGATGCCCTGCCGCCCAGGTATCGCGTGCCGATCCGCCTCTACCACCTCGACGGACTCAGCCACGCCAAGATCGCCGCCACCCTCGATCTTCCCGTAGGGACGGTGCGATCGCTGGTGGCACGGGCACGCAGAAAGCTGATCCCCCTTCTCGCCGGATTCGCACCTGACGTCGCGCCACAGATCAACGAACTCTTCGAGGAGCAAGCAGTGACTCCAGCCGCGACGACACGTTTCCTCCACGTGGCCAACGGATCGTCAACGACGATGACGATTGAGGCCGCCGGCATTCCAGGTGCCTGCTCGATCTGGGCCGATCCGTTGCATGAAGGACCAGTGCCCGGCGGCTTGAGCGATGCGGAGCTGCTCGACGTGCGCGAGCGCTATCTCGGACCGCCGCCCGCACCCGCGCCTGGCATGCGACACTGGCGGCCCCCCATCGAGCGTCACGAGTTCTACGAGGAGCTCATTCTCTGGTTCGAACATGACGTGTTCGACCAGCTGAATCTGATTCACCTCCTCACGTGGATTCGCGACCATCTTCCGGCGACGAAACCGGTCTCACTGATCTGCATCGGCGAGTTCCCGGGGCGTCCCGACTTCAAGGGCCTCGGAGAGCTCACGACCGACGAACTTGCGTCGCTCCTCGAAACGAGGCAGCCTCTCACCGATCGACAATACGAGCTGGCGCGACGTGCCTGGCAGGCCTTTCGTGAGCCGACGCCCGAAGCGCTGGACGATCTTCGTCAAGGCGACACGTCGCCTTTGCCGTTTCTCGCCGCGGCGATCACACGCTTTCTCCAGGAGTACCCCTGGACCAGCGACGGGCTCTCCAGAACCGAGCGCCGCCTTCTCGAGTTGGCCGACGGCGATGGCATCGCGTTGTGGAAAGCGTTCCCGCGGATGTACGACGGAACCGTTCTCCACACGACCGACAGCTCGCTGAATAGTCTGGCGACGAGTTTGTCCAGTACGTCACCTGCGCTCCTCACGCATGATCTCTCCGGGACTCCCGATCACTACGACATCCGGGGGACGGTGACACTCACCGATGCGGGCCGATCGGTTTTGGCCGGCACGCAGGACCGGATCGCGATCTGCGGCATCGATCGATGGCTCGGCGGCGTCCACCTGCAGGCGGGCGGCCGGATGTGGCGATGGGACAACACGCGTCATCGCATCATCTCCTCACGCTGAACGGATTCATGGATGTGACGGACGAAACCAAAGAAGAGCAACGCACGCTGTGGAACAACCTCGCTGGATGCGCCTGGGTCGAGGCCCAGGAGGCGCTCGACCGGTTGCTCAGACCGTTCGAAGACCTGCTCGTCGAATCGGTCGCCGCTCAGTCTCGACGTCAGATCCTCGACGTCGGCTGCGGCACAGGCAGCACGACGCTCGCGGTCGCGCGGCTGCTCGGTGCGAACGGCCGCTGCACCGGCATCGATCTCTCGGAGCCGATGATCGCTGCCGCTCAGGCGCGCGCCGAACGCGAACGTAACCCGGCCCGTTTCATTTGCGCCGACGCGCAGACCTACGCGTTCGAGCCGGCAGGCATCGACATGATCATGTCGCGCTTCGGCGTGATGTTCTTCGCCGATCCGGTCGAGGCCTTTGCGAACCTGAGGCGTGCCGGGCGCGACAATGCGGAACTTCAGGTCATCGCATGGCGCAGTGCCGCCGAGAACCCATTCATGACGACGGCCGAACGTGCTGCCGCTCCGCTGCTGCCGAATCTCCCCGCACGCCGGTCGGATGGGCCGGGCCAGTTCGCGTTCGCAGACGCACGGCATGTACGCAACATCCTGGAAGAGAGCGGCTGGACCGCGATCGACGTGCGGCCGATCGACGTGGCCTGCACGTTCCCTGAAAAGGAGTTGATCCGGTACTTCACGCTGCTGGGGCCAGTTGGGCGGATTCTTCAAGAGTCGGACGACCGGATTCGTACGCGGGTCATCGAAACGGTCCGCCCCGCGTTCGATTCCTACGTGCATGGACCTGAAGTCCGGTTCACTGCTGCATGCTGGATGGTCAGCGCGCGAGCGGGTTCAGCGTAGCGAGAGAGACGGATGCTGTTCCGTCAGGACGTCCTGCAGGGCATCGCCGAGGGCAGGGTCACGCTTGCGTTCAGGCGCTGGCGGCGGGCGCCGCCCGCCGACGGTTCTTCGCTCCGCTCGCCGGTCGGCGTGCTCAGCCTCGATCGCGTCACCGTCGTCGAGGAAGACGACATCACGCCGGAGGATGTGCGGCGCACGGGCATGTCGGTCGAGGAGCTGCGCTCGTCGATCGCGGGCGAGGGCACGCTCCTGCGCATCGAGCTCCGTCTCGCCGGCGACGACCCTCGCATCGCCCTTCGGGAGCGTGTACCAGAGTCCACAGAGCTCGAGTCGATCGTCGCGAGGCTGGCCAGGATCGACGCCGCGACGGCAACGCCCTGGACGACACGCTACCTGCAGCTCATCGCCGATCAGCCGACGATCGTGTCGCATGTGCTCGCGCGGCAGGTGCAGGTCGAAGTCCCGCCATTCAAGCGTCGCGTCCGACAGCTGAAAGAACTCGGTCTCACCGAGAGCCTTGAAGTCGGCTACCGTCTGTCGCCGCGCGGCCGCGCAGTACTCGAGCACCTCGCGCGGAAGCCGCGCTGAACACTCAGGGCAGAAAGCGCTCGAGCGTGCGGATGACGTTCCCGCCCATGATCTGTGCGATCTGCGGCTCATCGAACCCTTCGAGCATCAATGCGTCTGTAATCAGCACCACACCGGTCGTATCGAACGGCGCTTCGATCGTCCCGTCGAAGTCCGACCCCAGTGCAACGTGATCCACGCCGATCAGATCGACTGTGTAGCGAATACTGCGGGCGATGGCTTTCGCGTCGCGTCCACATGTTGCGGTTTGCCAGTAGCCGATCCCGACCAGACCGTCGCTCCGCGCGATGCCTTTCAATTCGTCGTCACTCAAGTTACGCGCGTTGTCGCACGCACCTTTGACGCCAGTGTGCGACACGATGACCGGGCGGCGGGTCATCGCCAGCACGTCCGCAATGACACGCGGTGAGGCATGGGAGAGATCGACGAACATCCGCTTCTCCTCGATCTTCTCGATCATTCTCTTGCCCATTTCGGTCAGTCCGCCTTTCTCGATCCCGTGCGCCGACCCACCCATCTCGTTGTCGAAGAAGTGGGCGATTCCGATCATCCGAAAGCCTGCGTCATAGAGTCTGTCCAGGTTCTTCAGATCGCCTGACAGCGCATGCGCGCCTTCCAGACCCAGGAAGCCGGCAACGATGTCTTTCCCGTCCTTCCGACGCCCGAGAAACGTGACCACGTCGTCGCTGGTCTCCAGGACGGTGAGCGTGCCGTTCGACCTCGCCGAGGCCTCGTGCAGGCGGCGAGCTTGATAGAGTGCGCGCTCGGTCAGATCTGTCCATGCGGCCGGCGGCCAGCGCTGGGCGAAGGCCAACAGCGTGATGTTGTCGGTATCGCCGGCATTCTTCTCGATGTTCAGACTGCGCGGCGTCTTGGTGACGACGGTGAAGGCTTGCACCGCGACGTGACCTTCGATCAAACGCGGTACGTCCACGTGACCGTAGTCCGAGCGCTGCAGGATGTCCCGATTCCACAGGAGTGTGTCGGCGTGCAGGTCCGCGATCAGCAGTCGTTGGTGCAACGCTCGCGCGGCATCTGACGCCTTGTATGGCGGCCGGTTGAGGATGACGTTGTGCCCCCTGTCGACGAAAGCGGGAGCGACGAACCAGACGACAAAGAGTGCAACTGTCAGGATGGCGATACTGCCAAGCAGAATTCTTCCCATGCTCACGTCTACCTCGATGAAGTGTGCGGTCGGGGTGGCGGGCCTGCATGTTGCACGCCATGGAATAAATGCCGCGGTTGAGAAATCTAGACAAGACGTCTCTCCGTAGTAGCTAAGTGTCGCCACCCGCGACCTCAATGACTATGACGCGACTGTGGATCTTGTCCTTCGCGATTGCGGCCGCCGCGTGTTCCGCCGGCGAACCACGCGATCAATCGGCACCGCGCATCCGTACGGCGGGACAGCCATCAACGGCGACGCCGACGCTCGACAGCGTGCGCGCCAGGGGTTTCGTGCGATGCGGGGTCAGCACTGGCATCGCCGGCTTCTCCACGCAGGACACGCAAGGGCAATGGCAAGGCATCGACGTCGACGTGTGCCGTGCGATCGCCGCGGCCGTGCTCGGCGACGCCGGAAAGGTGCGTTACACGCCACTGACGGCAGCGCAGCGCTTTACCGCGCTGCAATCGGGCGAGATCGACGTCCTCTCGCGCAACACGACCGTTACCTTCCAGCGTGACGTTCAACTCGGCATCGAGTTCCCGGCGATCAACTGGTACGACGGGACCGGGTTCATCGTGCGCAAGGCGTCGAAAGTACAGTCGGTCAAGGATCTGAACGGCGCCACCATCTGCATGCAGCCCGGCACGACCACCGAAACCGACGTCGCCGACTACTTCCGAAAACAGCACCTCACGTTCATGCCGGTCGTCATCGAGCGGCTCGAGGAAGTCACCAACGCGTATTTCGCCGGCCGCTGCGACGCCTTCAGCCAGGATCGGTCCACTCTCGCGTCCGTGCGCGCGCGGGCGCCGAATCCCACCGACCATATGGTGCTGTCCGACGTGATCTCCAAGGCGCCTTTCGGACCGGGCGTCATGTCCAACGACCCGCGCTGGATCGAGATCGTACGTTGGTCTGTGTACGCACTGATCGACGCCGAGGAGCTCGGACTCAGTTCGAAGACGATCGATCGCGCGTTCGAGAGCGACGATCCCGATGTGCGCCGTTTCGTCGGCAAGACCGACGGCTTCGGCGCGATGCTCGGTCTCGATCCGCAGTGGGCGTTCAGAATCGTCAAGCAGGTCGGCAGCTACGCCGAGAGCCTCGAGCGCAACATCGCGCCGCTCGGCATCGACCGGGGCATCAATCGTTTGTGGAAAGACGGCGGCGTTCTGTACGTCCCCGCCCTGCGATGATCCCGTACGCGCACGGCACCGCGCCGCCGATGCGGACCACGCCACGCCGTGTGTCCTGGACGGACCCTCGAGTGCGGGCGATCGCGTGGCAGTTGGCGGTTGTGGCTGCCCTCATCGCGGTCATCGCGACCGTCGCTTTACAGACGGCGATCAACCTGCGCGCGCGCGGCATCGCATCAGGCTTTGACTTCCTGACCCGCCCCGCAGGATTCGAGATCGCCCGCGGGCTGCTGCCATTCTCGTCACGCGACTCGTACACACGCGCGCTGCTCGTGGGGCTGCTCAATACCGTTCGTGTCTCGCTTCTCGGGATCGCCATTGCCACCTCGCTCGGCCTGCTGATCGGCGTCGCGCGTCTCTCGGGCATCTGGATCGTCTCGACCGTCGCGCGCGTGTACGTCGAGGTGACGCGAAACACGCCGCTGCTGCTGCAGTTGCTGTTCTGGTACACGGTCACCCAAGCGTTGCCGGCGCCGTCCGATGCGTTGAACCCGCTCCCAGGCGTGTACCTCTGTTTCCGCGGTCTCTTCCTGCCCGCTCCGATCTGGCATGACGGGTTCCCGTGGATAGACCTCGAGCAGCCGACGCTCGTCGGTTTCGGGTTCCAGGGCGGCACGTCGGTCTCGCCGGAATTCGCTGCGCTTCTGGTCGGGCTCTCGACGTACACGGCCGCGTTCATCGGCGAGACGGTCCGCGCCGGGATCCTCGCCGTCGGCCGCGGCCAGGCCGAAGCGGCCGCGGCACTGGGATTGTCCCGTCTCCACGCGCTTCGGTTCGTGGTGCTGCCGCAGGCGCTGCGCGTGATCGTTCCGCCGACAACGAGCCAGTATCTGAACCTCTTCAAGAACTCTTCGCTGGCAGTGGCGATCGGCTTTCCCGATCTGATGTCGATAACGAACACGACGCTGAATCAGACCGGGCAGGCGATCGAAGCGATCGCGCTCGCGATGATCGTCTACCTCGGGATCAGCCTGAGCCTGTCGGCCGGAATGAACCTCTATAACCGTGCGACCCTCCGCCGGGGAGGCACCGCATGACGCGGCACGGACGTCCGGCTCCGATGTTCCGCGATTGGACCAACACGATTGCGACGATCGTGCTCGGAGCCTTGCTCGCATACGTGGCGTACTCGTTTGTGCAGTGGGGCGTCGTCCACGCCATCTGGCGTCTGCCAGACGGTGCGAGCTCAATCATGTGCCGCGACGTGAGAGGCGAAGGCGCGTGCTGGGCCGTCGTCGTCGAGCGCGCGCGCTTCATGCTCGTCGGCGGCTATCCGATCGACGAGCAGTGGCGCCCGTATGCGGTGTGCCTGCTTTTCGTGGCGTTGTACGCGGCAAGTCTGGTGCGGACGCTGTGGACCCGATGGCTGCTCGCGTTCTGGATTGCGGTACCGGTGGTTGCGGTCGTGCTTCTGCGCGGCCGCTGGCTGGGACTCACCGACGTGCCGAGTGAATTCTGGGGAGGACTGCCGCTCACGTTCCTGCTATCGACGGCCGGCTTCACGATGGCGCTTCCGTTCGCGGTCCTCCTTGCTCTCGGCCGGCGGTCGACGCTGCCCGCAATCAGGGCGCTGAGCGTCGGGTATATCGAAGTCGTCCGCGGAGTGCCGCTGATCACGTTTCTCTTCATGGCGGCCGTAATGTTTCCGCTGTTCGCGCCACAGGGTGTCAACGTCGACAAACTGCTGCGAGCGCAGATCGCGTTCATCATGGTCACGGCCGCGTATCTCGCCGAAGTGATTCGCGGTGGTCTCCAGGCCGTACCTCGCGGTCAGTACGAAGCCGCAGCCAGCCTCGGACTCTCGTTCTGGTCGGCGATGATGCTGGTCGTGCTGCCCCAGGCGTTCCGCGTCAGCATTCCGCCGCTCGTCAACACGTTCATCGCCCTGTTCAAAGACACCTCGCTCGTGATCGTCATCGGCCTCTTCGATCTGCTCGGCGCCGCCAAAGCCGTGATCGTCGATCCGAAGTGGGTTGGTTTCGGTGTGGAGGTGTATCTGTTCGCGGCGGCCGTCTACTTCGCATTCAGCTACGCGGTGTCGCGTTTCAGCCTGCGCCTCGAGCGGGAGCTGCAGCGCGCGGCAGGGACAGCATAGGGGGAGATGCAATGGGCGGACGCGAGAGTTCTCCGTTTCAGGCGCACGTAGACATGCAGGCGGTCAACAAATGGTTCGGGGCGCTGCACGTACTGCGCGACGTCACACTGAAGGTCAGGCGGGGCGAACGAATCGTCATCTGCGGACCATCGGGCTCGGGCAAATCCACATTGATCCGATGCATCAATGGGCTCGAAGTGCACCACGCTGGACGCATCGTCGTCGACGGCGTCGAGCTCAATGACGATGCGAGGACGATCGACCAGGTGCGACGCGGTGTCGGGATGGTGTTCCAGCAGTTCAATCTGTTTCCGCACCTGACCGTCCTCGAGAACTGCACGCTGGCGCCAATCCGGGTGAAGAAGGCGACCAGGACAGCTGCACGCGATCTCGCCCTGCACCATCTCACCAGGGTTCGAATCAGCGATCAGGCCGACAAATATCCGAGCCAACTCTCCGGCGGCCAGCAACAGCGCGCCGCGATCGCCCGCGCGCTCTGCATGAACCCGAAAATCATGCTGTTCGACGAGCCCACCTCGGCGCTCGATCCGGAGATGGTCAAGGAAGTGCTCAACACGATGGTGTCCCTCGCAGACGAGGGGATGACGATGCTGTGCGTCACGCACGAAATGACGTTCGCGCGTCAGGTGGCCAACCGCGTGATCTTCATCGACGCGGGCCGGATACTCGAGGACGAGGCGCCCGAGGCGTTCTTCGATACCCCCAAGCACGACCGCACGAGAGCGTTTCTCAGCCAGATCCTGCACTGAGTCCCCGATCGATTCACACTCTCCGTCGCGCGATCGTCAAAAGAAATGTGATGTCGGATCAGCCGCGAGGAGACCGATGATGCATATGTACGACGTGCAAGCCATCGAAATCATGGCCCCCTCTCGCAGGGTGTTCGAATTCGTGCGGGAGTCCAGCAATCTGCCGCGCTGGGCGCAGGCGTTCGTATCGGCCGCAGATGGCCGCGCCCGGCTCGAGACGCCGCAGGGAGTCGTCGATATCGCCCTGAATGTGTCGGCGAATGCTGAGACAGGCACCGTGGACTGGCGACTCGTCTTTCCCGACGGTGGCGTCGGGATTGCTCAGTCACGAGTGACAGAGACGACACGCGGCACCTGTATCTACAGCTTCGTGTTGCATGCGCCCCCGGTGGCGCTCGAACAGATCGAGGGCGCGCTCGACGCTCAGCGGGCGACTCTGCGGTCCGAACTTGCAACGCTGAAGTCCTTGATGGAGCGGGATGATGCCGGAGACACTCGAAGCGCTCGCCAGACGGGCGATCGACGGTGATCGGGACGCGCTCGACCTCATCGTCAAAGACCTGCAAGGCGATATCTACGGTCTCGCCCTGCGCATGCTGTGGAATCGAGAGGACGCGGAGGACGCGACACAGGAAATCCTGGTTCGGGTGGTCACACGACTGTCGCAATTCGATTTCCGCAGCACGTTGAAGACGTGGGTGTACAGGATCGCGGTCAACCACATCCTCGATGTGAAGAAGAGTCCCGTCGAACGAATGGAACTCACCTTCGAGCGGTTCGGCCGCGATCTCGCCGACGGCCTCTCTTCGGAAGGACCTGGGAACGCTGAGCGTTCGCTGCTCACCGAAGAAGTGAAGGTTGGGTGCACGATCGGCATGCTCCAGTGCCTGGACCGGCCGCATCGGCTGGCGTACATCCTCGGCGAGATCTTCGAACTACCTGGGCCTGAAGGCGCCGACGCTCTGGGGATCCCGGAGGAACTCTTTCGCAAGCGCCTTCAGCACGCGCGTGCGGCGATCACCTCGTTCACGCGCGTCCACTGTGGTCTGGCGTCAGACACGGCCGCGTGCTCCTGCAACCGTCGAGTGCCAGCGGCTCTCCGGGCCGGGCGGGTTCGCGAAGACGCACTGTACTTCGCGAGAGAGGCGTCGTCATTTCAGGAGACACGCTCGTACGTTCGTCGGGTCGAAGAAGCGCGATGGGCGCTCGAGGTTCATCGCAGCAGTCGACCACGTGCCTCGTCAGTCGAGTTCGCGCGTCGGCTGGTCCGGGCGATCGACTCCAGAGTGCAACCCGAAGGCCGGCGCTGAGCGTCGTTCGGCCCGCGTCGCACCCAGCATCACTTCGGGTCAAGCCGCCGACCGGTTTCCCTGTTGAACCAATGCAGACGATCGCGCCGCACCCTGAAGCCGACGCGATCGCCGATCGCCATCCGCGTGTTCGCGCCGATGACGATTCGAACGCGGCTCTCCGAACCATCGATGCCGACGTGGGCCAGCATCGTCGGACCGAGCGGCTCCAGAATCTCGACGCGCCCGATCGCGTCGCTCGCATCGGGTGACGTGATATCGACGTCGTGCGGGCGAGCGCCGATGAGCACACGCTCACCATCGACGTCTCCAACCGGCAGATCGTCCCACTGGAACCCGTCCGCGCGAACGTGCCCGCGACCGTCCGACTGGACGATGGTGCACGGCCAGATGTTCATCGCGGGCGAACCGATGAACCCGGCCACGAAGGTGTCTGCCGGCCGGTCGTAAAGATCCATCGGCGCTGCCACCTGCTCGATGGCGCCGTCTCGCATGACAGCGATCCGCGAGCCCAGTGTCATCGCTTCTTCCTGATCGTGAGTCACGTAGACCATCGTGGCGCCGAGGCGGCGATGCAGAAGCGTCAGCTCCGCGCGCATCTCGATGCGCAAAACCGGATCGAGGTTGGAGAGCGGCTCATCGAGCAGGAACGCCTTCGGGTCGCGAACGATCGCGCGACCGAGCGCAACGCGCTGGCGCTGCCCGCCCGACAGGGCTGCCGGCCTGCGATCCAGCAGGGCGTCGATGCCGAGCGTGCGCGCCACCTCTCGCACGCGTTCATCGATGCGCGCGGTGTCGACACGGCGCATCTGCAGACCGAATGCGAGGTTCTCGCGAACGGTTTTGTGCGGATACAGCGCGTAGCTCTGGAAGACCATCGCCAGATCGCGCTGTTGGGGCGGCACGCCCGTGACGTCCTTGCCATCGATCAGGACGCGGCCACTCGTCGGTTCGTCGAGACCGGCGATCAATCGAAGCACCGTGCTCTTGCCGCTGCCCGATGGTCCGACCAGCACCAGCAGCTCGCCGTGCGCGATCTCGAGATTCAGATCGGTCAGCGCACTGACGCCGCCGGCAAAACGCTTACTGACACCTTGCAACGAGATCGATGCCATGTCAGCCCTTGATCGCGCCCGACGTCAGCCCAGCGACGATCCGGCGCTGAGCCACGAAGACGAGCGCGGCAACCGGCAGCGTCGCAACCAGCGAGCCTGCGAGAATCTGTCCCCACGGCACCTGGTATTGCCCGCGAAAGAGCGCAATCGCCACCGGCACGGTATAGCGCTCGGGCCCGAGCGTGAAACAGAGCGCGAACAGAAACTCATTCCAGCAATAGAGAAACGTCAGAATCGCCGTTGTTGCCAGCCCTGGCCACGACAGCGGCAGCACTATCGTCCACAAGGCTCGAAACCGGCCAGCGCCGTCTATCAAAGCTGCTTCTTCGAGCTCGCGTGGAAGCTGGCGGAAGAAGCCGACGAGGAGCCAGATCGTGAGTGGCATTGCGAACGTCAGGTACGGGAGGACGAGGCCAGCGTAGGTGTCGATGAGCCGAAGTTCGCGAAGCAGCAGGTAGAGCGGCGACACGATTGAGATCTGCGGAAACATCGAGATGGCCAGCACAGACGTCAGCACCAGCGTTCTGCCGCGAAATGGCACGCGCGCGAGCGCGTACGCGCACAGCGCTCCGATGATCACGCACACGAAGGTGGTGGCTCCGGCAACCACCAGGGAGTTGCGGACCGCGGTGCCGAGTCCGCGCTCGCCGAACACAGCGCGATAGTGATCGAGCACAAGTCGGGTCGGAACGACATCAACCTGACCGAACAGCTGCGATTCGGGCGTGAACGAGGCGACCGCGGCCCAGTAGAGTGGGAAGAGGATCGCGGCAACCATCATTGCGATCGCCCACGTAGGGGCCGCCTTCAGGCGGCCCTGCCGGCTCCGCCAGCTCATGACGACGGCTCGACGAGCGCCCGGCGCCCCATCAGACGAATCGCGAAAAGGGCCAGCACGAACGTCACCGTGAAGATGATGACCGAGAGCGCAGACCCGTAACCGAATCGCAGGTTCTCGAGCAGCGCGCTGAACGTGTACATGGCGATCGTTTCGGTGGCGGTTCCGGGTCCGCCGCTGGTCATCACGAAGATCACGTCGAACACGCGAAACGCGTCGACGGTGCGGAAGACGAGCGCCACGAGCAGCGCGGGCTTCAGAAGCGGCAACGTGATTGCGGTGAATTGCCGCCAGGCGCTGGCCCCGTCGATCCGCGCGGCTTCGTACAACGTGCGGTCGATGTTCTGAAGTCCCGCAAGCAGCAGGAGGGCCACAAACGGCGTCGTCTTCCACACGTCCGCGAGCACAACGGGAACCCAGGCGGCCAGTGGATCCGCAAACCAGATCGGCGGCGTCGCGCCGCTGCGGACGAGCATCGTATTCATCAACCCGCCCGGCGTTTCGAAGAGGAAGCGCCACACCAATCCCACGACCACGGTCGGCACCGCCCACGGAAGCAGCATGGCGGTGCGGACGACGCCTCGACCGCGCATCATGCTGTCGACCGCGGCCGCGAGCGCAAGGCCGAGCACGAGCTCACTCGTCACCGACACTGCCGCAAAGGCCACCGTGTGACCGATGGCTCCCCAGAATCGCGGATCGGAGAACGCCTCGACGTAGTTCTGCAGCCCGATGAATCGACGACCCAGCCAGGGCATCCGCAGATCGTGCAGGTAGAGCGACTCCCACACCGCCCAGAGCACGGGGCCGAGGGCGATGAGCGCAATGACGCTCAGCGCCGGCAGCGCCATCATCCACCCGAGGCGCGCCTCGTGGCGTCGTGGCAGCGCGCCTGCAGCGATCGTTCGCCGACGCGTCATGGTTGTGTCGCGCCGAGCTCTGTTCTCGCGAGCAGCGCGCGCATGTCCTTCGCCGCCTGTTGCAGCGCGGCTCGCGGTTCCAGCTGCCTCGTCAGCCCACGATGAAGGGCGATTTGAAGAATCTGCGAGAGCTCGGTGTAGACCGGGGTCGCGGGACGCGGGACCGCATGCTCGATGATGGCACGCGCTTCGGACGGGACGACACGAAGCGCATCCTCCAACTCATGGCTGTCGTACATCGACGGGCGCGGTGGATACTGCCCGACGATACGCGCGCGTTCGAGAAGCTGCGCCGGTTCGAGAAGGTACTCGATCAATTGATACGCCGCCTCGGAGTCGCCGCTGTTGGCGTTGATGGCCAGCACGGAACCACCGAGGGCGGCTGTTGGTGCGCCGCCGCTGGCAGCCGGCATCGGTGCGATTCCAAAACGTCCGGCGACGCGCGACTGCTCAGGGTCCTGCAGCAGAGCGTGCGCGTACGGCCAGTTGCGCATGAACACCGCCTGGCCGTTTTGAAACGCCAGTCGGACCTGCTCCTCCTGCCACGTGAGCACCGCGGCCGGAACGACCGCATCGACATGAATCGAATCGCGCATATACGTGAGTGCGGCGACTGCGCGGTCGGAGTCCACAGCCACGCGACCGTGGTCATCGAGAATGACTCCGCCGAACGCACCGAGCTGCTCGAGAAAGACCGTGACCAGTCCCTCGTAGCGCGCGCCTTGCCACACGAACCCGAATGGAATCGCGTGCTCGCGCATGCCGCGCGCAGCCAGCTGGCGCAGTTCGTCGAGATCCATCGGCGGGTGCGACATCAGGTCCGAGCGCCAGTACAGCATCCCCACATCGACGAACCACGGCAGCGCGTAGAGCGCACCATTCCAGCGATTGGCCGTCAGAGCGGCGGGGAAGAAGTCGTCGACGGGAGGGCGAAAGCGATCGAGATCGAGAATCCATCCGGCGGCGGCAAACTCGGGCGCCCAGATCACATCGAGCTGCAACACATCGGGATCGGCGGCCCGGGCGTTCAGCCACTGCACGTAGAGCTGATGTCGATGGTCGGCGGCGTCTGGCGTCGACTGCACGTCGACGCGAATGCCCGGATGCATCGCCTGGAAATGTTCGAGTTGTCGCCGGATCGACTCGCCCTCCTTGCCCAGGGCGCTGCCGGCGAAGGTCAGCACGTGAGGATCGGTTCGAGCGCAACCGACACAGACGAAGACGCCGGTCCACAGCAGAGATGCAACCGCGCGTCGGAACTCGCGAGCCACGGACACGAATGGTGCCCCGATCGGGCGTCATCCCTCAAGATCCACCTTCGCCCTCCGGGCTATGGTGGACAGGGTTGACTCATCTCCTCTTGGGTCGCCGGACGGCTCGCACCTTCCCGCTTTTTCCTCCTCCACAGAAGAATCGATCGCCGCCATCGGATTCGAGCCCTGACACTTTCACTCCTGGCGGCATCTCGATCCTCTCTAGGACCTCTCCTGTTCGCGGATCGACTCGTCGCAGCTCGCTCGCGTCACCTTCCCATGTGGCGTGCCACAGCTCGCCGTCGACCCACGTGACTCCGGTGACGAAGCGGTTGGACTCGATCGTGCGGAGAATCGCTCCCGTGTCGGGATCGACTTGATGGATCTTCCGCTCTCGATAGTGCCCGACCCAGAGCGCGCCTTCTGCCCACGCGAGCCCCGAGTCACCGCCGCCGCCGGGCGCCGGGATCGTCGAGAGGACGCGGCCGGTCTTCGGATCGATCTTCTGGATGCGATCCTCGGCGAGTTGATAGAGGTAGGTGCCGTCCCACGCCGTGCCTGCATGCGCGGCGACATCGATGGCGCGCACCGTCCTCCCGCTCGCAGGGTCCAATGCATTCAGCGTGTCACCGGCAGCGAACCACACGTGCTGACCGTCAAAGGTGACGCCATGTACCTGGTCAACACCTGGAAAGGGGCCGTACTCACGGACGATCTCGGCGGGCGATCGAGACATGCTCTCAGCTTAGTCACTCGGCAGTGGGGCAGGAAGTAACAACGTCGTCGCGAATCCCGGCACCGGCGGGGTCATCCACCGGGAGGCGCGACCGCCACCAAACGACTGCACCTTGCCTGCTGCCGCGAGCGAGTCGAGCGCCCGCTGCACGGTGCGCTGACTCGATCCAAGCGCGAGCGCCAGCGCCGAACTCGACCACGACTCGCCATCGGCTAAGAGGGCCAGCACTGCTGAGACAAGCACTCCTGCCGCGTGCTCCTCCTCGACGGGGCGCGCCAGCACGACGACCTCACGCGCCCGTCGTGGGGTCAGCGCAAACCCACTTGTGGTCGCCGTCACAACCGCCAGCGTTCGAAGCGCGGCGCGAAGACGACCGATTTCGACCCGCAGCCGCGCGCGATGCGATTCATCCACAAGCGTCGCTCCGAACGCGCGCGCCAGGAGCACGTCCCTCGCCACGTCTCCAGGCCACGCTTCGCCCAACGCGCGTGCAAGCGCGAACAACACCGGACGCGTCGCCAGCGAGATGACGCGGCCGGCGTGACGCACGACATGACGGCACGCGTCGACGACGAACGCCTTCGACCCGAGCAACGACTCGACGTCCGCGAGCAGGAGCGGACGCTCGTCGCCATTGGCAATCAGGCGTGCGGCCGGCGTGGTCAGGACGCGGGATGCGCTCTCCACTTCCGCGATCAACGCTGGTATGCGTGCATGACGCGCAGTCCGCTCGGCACGATCGAGCGCCTCGCGCGCGGCCTTCGTTCGCAGGCGTCGCATCGCAATACCTGCGACCACCAGTTCATGCGCCGTCCTCGACGCGGGCGGAAAGGGCGAGGGATCGAGATCGGCGATCGCATGCTCGGCTTCGTCGAGGCGGCCGATCAGGAGAAGACGCCTGACTTCGAGATACCGCGCGTGCGCGGCATTCACCCGATCGCCATGCGCGTCGAGCACCGCCCGCGCCGCCTCGAGTGCCTTCGCGGGAAAACCGAGATCGCGCGAGACGAGCGCGATTTCGGCCTCGGCGACCACGCACCTCGCGCGAGCGACCGCCTCTTTCGGACCGAACGCCCGCGCGGCCCTTCGCAGGAGTGTCTTCGCGCGAACGAGATCGCCGAGCTGCGCCATCGCGATCCCTCGAAGCGCGAGCGCAGATGCATCGTCGCGCAGCGCGACGCGCTTCAGTGCGCCCAGGGGATCACCTGCGGCGAGCGCACGCGCTGCGGCTGTGATCAGCGAGTCCATTCGAATCCCGCCACACTTGTCACTCCCACCCTTCGACGCCCGGGCGCTACATCTATCTCACGGCCAAGGAGCAATCATGGCATCCCACACGAGGAAAGGGAGAACGCGATGACGACGACGCATGCAACCGGAACACGCGAAGAGTGGCTTGCCGCACGGCTCGAGCTGCTCGAGGCAGAGAAGGAACACACGCGGCGCGGCGACGAGCTGGCGCAGCGACGGCAGGAACTGCCGTGGGTCCGAGTCGACAAGGCGTATCGATTCGACACTGACAAGGGAAGCGCATCGCTGGCCGATCTGTTCGGGGGACGATCACAGCTCCTCGTGTATCATTTCATGTTCGGCCCCGATTACACTGCCGGATGTCCCTCGTGTTCGGCGATCGCGGACGGCTTCAACGGCTTCGTCGCGCACCTCGAGCATCACGACGTCGCGTTTTCAGCGGTGTCACGTGCACCGCTCGCCAAGCTGCAGGCGTACAAGCGCCGGTTGGGATGGACGTTCCCGTGGGCGTCCTCGTCTGGCTCTGACTTCAACGCCGACTTCAGCGTCGGGTTCACCGAGGAACAGCAGCGCGAGGGCATCGAATACAACTACCACCGCGAGGGCGCGTGGAAGCCGCCCGCGCCCGGCTCGGGATCCGTCTCCTTCGCGGCCATGAGCGGCACCGACGCCGCCACGTTCACGCGCGAGAGGCCGGGCATGAGCGCGTTCGTTCTCGAAGATGGAGTCCTGTACCACACGTACTCCGCGTATGCTCGCGGACTGGACGGGCTATGGGGCATGTATCAGTGGCTCGATCGCGCACCGAAGGGTCGCAATGAGAAAGGCGCGTGGTGGCGCCGACACGACGAGTACAAGGACTGACCGCGTCATGTGCGAGATGCCGATGCCCGGACACGCGTGGCCGATGGCCGCAGCATCGTTCCTTGGCATGTGGGTCGCGATGATGGTGTCGATGATGCTGCCATCCTTGATCCCGATGCTGCGGCACTATCGCCAGGCGGTCGCCACGATCGACGCGAGGCGCCTTGGTCTCTTAACCGCGATCGTGGGCGTCGGATACTTCTTCGTCTGGACCGTGTTCGGGGTGGTCGCGTATCCGCTGGGAGTCGCGCTGAACGCGATCGAGTTGCAGCATCCTGCGGTGGCGGGTGCGATACCGATCGCCGGCGGTGTGGTCGTCCTGATCGCCGGCGCGTTTCAGTTCACCTCATGGAAAGCGCGTCAGCTCGCGTGTTGCCGTGAGCCGCTCGAGCGTGGCTGTGCGCTCCCGGCGGCTGCTGCCGCCTGGCGACACGGCTTCCGCCTCGGCCTCAACTGCACCAGCTGCTGCGCCAATCTGATGGTGATCCTGCTCGTGCTCGGGGTTATGGATGTGCGCGTGATGGCCGTTGTGACGGTTGCGATCACCGCCGAACGTCTCGCGCCCGCAGGCGAACGCGTCGCGCATGCCATCGGGGCCGTCATTGTCGGGTCAGGTGTCTTTTTGCTCGTTCGAATACCAATGTAACGGAGGGGCAGCTTCATCACACACGTCTGTGCTCGGACTACCCAAGCAGCGGCGGCCGCCGTCTCCCGTGATGCGTGGCCTGTTCGAATGCATGCGCGAGCTGCAGAACGCTCCAGTCATCGCGATGGCGACCGACGATCTGCAGGCCGACGGGAAGCCCGCTGGCGGAGAATCCCGCCGGGACCGAGATCGCCGGGTTCGACATCATCGTCACGTACCAGCACGATCGCATCCAGTCGATGTAGCTCGCCATCGTCGTGCCCGCGATCTCGGTTGGGTACGGCGTGTTCACGTCGAACGGTTCGACCTGCGTCACCGGCAGGATGAAGTACGCGTACCGCTCGAAGAACCCACGGCTCTGGTCGAACATCCGTGCCTGCCGCGCGAGCGCCCGGCTGACCTCCGCTCCGGTGGCTTGCTCCGCTTGCACAACCTCGAATTTGATCGTGTCCTTCACCCAGTCCGGTCGTTGACGAATCAACGGTGCATACCGCGAATGATTGCCAACGTAGCGCAGCAGCGGAAACGCCTCGTCGACACCGGCGAAGTCCGGCTCCGCCTCCTCGACGATGCAACCCAGATCCTCGAAGATCTTTCGAGTGCTGTCGACGACGCGGTGGATCTCGGGCTCGAACGGAATCCCGCCGAGACCGCTCCACCACGCGACGCGAACGCCTTTGAACTCTGTTCCGAGCGGCGCGCGAAACTGCGCCGGGTCTTGATTGATTGAAAGAGGGTTCCGGGTATCAGGGCCGGCAATCGCACTGAGGAAGAGCGCGACATCGGCAACCGTTCGCGCAATCGGGCCGCTCACCGTCAACGGCGACCACGACGCGGAATCACTGACCACACGGCCGGGCGATGGCCGGAGCCCGACGACGTTGCAGAACGCGGGCGGGTTGCGGAGTGAGCCACCGGTATCGCTGCCATCGGCGATCGGCAGCATCCGGGCGGCGACCGCGACCGCCGCGCCACCGCTGCTGCCTCCGCATGTCTTCGTCAGGTCGTACGGGTTCCGCGTCGCCCCGAACACCGCATTGAATGTCTGTGAACCGGCACCGAACTCCGGCGTGTTCGTCTTGCCGAGAGTAATCGCGCCAGCTTTCCTGATCCTCGTCACGATGACGGCGTCGCGGGTCGGGATGTTGTCGCGATAGAACGGCGAGCCGTGCGTCGTGCGAATGCCAGCGGTGTCGACGAGGTCCTTGTGCGCGACCGGCAGTCCGTGGAGCACGCCGATCGGGCCGCGACGCATGATCGCCTCGTCGGCTTTGACCGCGCCTGCCATCGCCTGTTCGGCCACGAGCGTCACGATGGCGTTGACCTTTGGATTGACGCCTTCGATCTGGGTCAGGTGCGCACTCATGACCTCGCGCGCCGATACCTGCTTGCGGGCGAGGCGGGCCGCCAGTTCGACAGCGTTCAGGTCGCAGAGCTCCTGCCGTGCCGGCCGTGGCGCCTGTGCGGCAATCCCGCTCGCATCGAGGGAACCCAAAGCCGTGTACGCGGCACCCGCAGCCACCGTGGCATTGAAACGCCTGCGGCTCAAGACGGCGTCACCGCGCCCGGCTCTCGACTCTGACGACTCGCGATCTCTCGACATCGACTCCTCCCGGACCTTCATTCCGCTCGAACGCGGCGTCGAGGCCTTATCTTGCGCCGAGAGTGTATCGGACCGCCGGGATGTACCGCTCAGCGCGCGTCTGCGTAGGCCTTCAGCTGGGCCAGGATCTGCGGCCATCCCCGATGGCTGGTGCGCGAACGCTCGCTCGCAAGACCGGAATGCGTCAGGCGAACGCGGGTGACGCCGCCGGCTTCCGCAAACTCGACGCGCACCAGCGATTCGATCGCGTCGCCCTGCCAGTCAGGCAGCCACGTGAACACGAGCAGCGTGGGGCGTTCGACGGCGCGATATTCCCCGATGACGGAGAAGGCTGATCCATCCGCCCGCGTCCCGCGCATTTCCCACTTGCCACCCGGACGAAGGTCGGAATCCATGTGCGTCGTGCGGAAGCGGCCGTCGGGAGCAGTCCACCACACGACCCGCTCTGACGGATTGATGAAGGCATCGAACACGCGCCCAGCAGGCGCGTTGATCGTGATCTCCTCGACGATGGTGTCGGCAGCGATGCTTGTAGGATTCATGATTTCCTCTCGACATAACGCTTGAGGTTGCGCAGCGACTCGCTCCAGAGCGCCTCGTAATCGCGCAGCCAGGTGTCCACTGCACGAAGCGGCTTAGCGTTCAGCTCGCAGATGCGGGTGGTGCCGCTTTCACGAGTGACCACGAGACCGGCAGAACGCAGCAGCCGCAAGTGCTTCGAAATCGCGGGTCGGCTCTGACTGAAGTTCGCGGCAAGATCTCCGACGCTGCGTCCTCCGTCGCGCAGCAGTCGAAGGATCTGGCGCCGCGTTGGGTCGGCGATGGCACGAAAGACGACGTCCTGACGGGCGGCTGAAGCGGTAACCATATGGTTACCGTTAATGTAACCTTCAGGTTACCGATTGTCAAGCCGACTGTCTCAGGCGCCGAGCGCGCGGGCGATGACGAGCAGATACTCGTATGGGAGCTGGACTGGTCCTTCCCGTGCGCCTCGATTCCACCGTGCGATGAACTGAAGAAACGCGTCGTCGAGCTCCGTGACCGCGGAGGCTGAAGCCTCCGCTCTACCCGGCTGATCCTTCAGGCTGGCGTAGATCGCAACCATCGGTCCGAACGTGTGCTTGAACAGGTCGAGGTACTCGCGTGAGCTCGACGCCTCTTCCTCGTACTCGTGCCGTGTCATGTTCAGCGACTGAACCCGGTCGTCAAACAGACTTCGTACGTGATCCTCGGTTCCCCACAACAGCGGCGAGAGAGCGCCCGAAGGCGGAGGCGGAGCATAGGCCGAGAGCAGCCGAAAGAAGTCGGCGGCAGCGCCGCGAGGTGCGAAATTCATCATGCCGATCACACCACCGGGGCGACAGACGCGCAGCAGCTCGCGCGCGGTCGCCTGATGATCGGCGGCGAACATCGCACCAAAGCACGACGTCACGACATCGAACTCGGCGTCGGCAAACGGGAGCATGGTCGCGTCGCCTTCGATCCATTCGAGATCGACGCCAGCCTCGCTGGCGGCTCGGCGCCCTGCGTCGAAGTGCTCGGGCGTCACATCCAGCGCGACGACCGCCGCGCCCGCCTGGGCGGCACGGATGGCGACGTTGCCGGTGCCGGCGGCGACATCGAGCACACGCTCGCCCGCAGAGATCCGGCACGCCTCAACGAGCGCGGGCCCGAGCGTCCAGACCGTGGCGGTTGCAAACCGGTGGTAGTCGCCAAGTGCCCACATGGTCCGAACGGATGCTTGTGTCGAAGCCATCTGCGCCCTCCCGTGTTCAGCGAGCAGATCGGGAGCACTGTAAGATCGCGCCGTGGCCCACCGCCATGACCGGTCGTCCGAGATGTCTGCCCTGGCGTCCACCGCCCGGCGCGTCGACACGATTGCGGAGCCTCAGGCCTCGACGACCGTGCATGAGTCGAGCAGGGTCGACGTCCTGTCGGATGTCCTGCGCGCCGTGAGACTCACCAGCGCCTTGTTCTTTCCGATGGACGTGTCGTCGCCCTGGGTGGACGAGGTCCCGACCGCGACCGAGTTCGCGTCGATCGCGCTGCCTGGCGCAGAGCACGTCGTGTCGTATCACATCGTCAAAGAGGGCGGATGCTGGGCTGCACTTCGCGGCGAGACACCGGTCCACCTGGAGGCTGGCGACGTATTCGTCGTCCCACACGGCGATGCCTACACGATGGCCAGTGCGCCTGATCTGCGATCGCACATGCCGGCGGAATCGGTGCTGAAATTCTTCCAACTCATGGCGACACGGTCCGCTCCGTTCACCGTGACCGAAGGCGGAGGAGGCACCGAACGCGCGCGGATCATCTGCGGATTCCTCGGCTGCGACGTTCGTCCCTACAATCCAGTGCTCGAATCGCTTCCCCGGGTGCTCTATCTGCGACTGCAGCCCGGGACGAGAGCAAGTGAGCGCCTCTCTCAACTGGTGGAGTTCGCGCTCATGGAATCCCGGGAGCGGCAGTCAGGCACGCGGTGTGTGCTCCTGCATCTGAGCGAGCTCCTGTTCGTAGAAGTTATCAGGCATTATCTGAGTTCGCTCCCGAGTGAGCAGACCGGATGGCTAGCCGGGCTCTGCGAGCCGATCGTTGCGCAGGCACTCGCACTGCTGCACAGTCGACCCGCGGATCCGTGGTCGTTGGAACAGCTCGCCAGAGAGATCGGCGTCTCGCGATCGCGGCTCGCCGATCGTTTCAGTGCGCTCATCGGGCAGCCGCCGATGCGGTATCTCACGCGGTGGCGCATCCAGCTCGCGTCGCGGCTGCTTTCCGAGGACGCGGCGAAGGTGTCGGCCGTCGCCATTGACGTCGGGTATCAGTCAGAGGCGGCGTTCAGCCGCGCGTTCAAGGCCGTCGTGGGCATGTCGCCCGCCGCCTGGCGGCGGAGCCGACCGAGGTCCGTTTCCGTCGATCACATGAGATTCTAAGGATGCGATAGGATTCGCGCTTTCACGGAGGTCCCGATGAGACACGCGGTGGCGATTCGACGATTGATCTGCAGCGTCGGCTTCTTGCTGGTTTGCGTCGATCACGCGCACGCACAGTTCGGCGTCGGCAGCACGTGGGTGCGAACCGACGCACAAGGCAAGGGCATCACGCTGACGGTCGAAGCGTGCTGCAACGGCGGACTCCGCCTCATCTACCAGATACCGCCGACCAGCGGTCAGCCGGCAGCAGCGCCGATCACCATCGATTCACCGATGGATGGCCGAGACGCGCCCGCACTGATCGGGGGCAAGCCTTCAGGCCAGACGATGGCAGTCAAACGCATCGACGATCACCATTACAACGCGGTCGTGAAGATGAACGGCCAGCCGTTTGTCACGTCCACCAGCACCGTGTCGGCGGACGGCAAGACGATGACGGTCGAGACTGTCGGTCAGAGCGGAGGCAACCCCACGAAAACCACTGAGACGTGGGTCCGGAAATAGGCGTCAACCGCCAATCGACATCGGTCACTGCACCGCTGTACGCGCGAGTCCTGGGTGCGTCCTGGCACGAGCTTGCGGAACCGCTCCGGTGCCTGCACACCGCACGCGCGATCGTTCGCGCGCACGGCGATGTCCGTATCGAATGCGGCCGCCACCCCGTTGCTCGCATGCTCGCGCGGATGCTGCGTTTGCCCGAGCCGAGCACTGCAGCCGGCACGCGACTCGTCATCACCGCACATGGCGCGGGCGAGCACTGGGCGAGGACGTTCAGTGGCCGGCGTCTCGACACGCTTCAGTACGCATGTGAGGACGGACTGGCCGAGCGGTTTGGCATTCTCGAGTTCCGTTTTCGCCTGCACGCGTCTGACGGAAGTCTTCTTTACGTTCAGTGTGATGCGGCGTGCCTGTTCAGATCGGTTCGCCTTCCGGTCCCGGCGTCGTGGGCGCCGCGCGTAGAGGCGCGTGAAGATCCGGCAGGCACACGACGGCTTCGCGTCGACGTTCGCGTTGTGCTTCCGGTCGTCGGCCAATTGATCGCCTACGCCGGGATCGTGGAGCTCGAGGAGACGCCACCATGATGGTGGCGCTCTGGCTGCTCGCGATTCAGGGCGTCATCGGCGCATTCGACACGCTCTATTACCACGAGTGGCGCGCGCGTCTCCCCGCGCAAGGCGGCCGCTGCGCCTCCGAACTGAAGCTGCATGCCGCCCGCGATTTCTTGTATGCCGTCCTGTTCTTCACGCTCCCCTGGCTCGCGTGGCAGGGGCGTTGGGTGTGCGTGCTCGTCGGTGTGTTGATTGCGGAGATCGCTCTCACGCTCACTGACTTCGTGGTGGAGGCCGACGTGCGCAAAGCGCTGGGAGACGTGTACGCCGGCGAGCGCGTCACGCACGCAGTCATGGGCATCCTGTATGGCGCGATGATCGCGAGCCTCATTCCAGTGTTGCTTGCGTGGTCGCGGCTGCCAAGCGGCCTCGTGACAATGTCTCTGGATCTGCCGGACGTGTTGCGCTGGGGCCTCGCGATGATGGCTGTCGGCGTCTTCGTATCGGGCCTCCGCGATTTGTATGCGGCGCTGGAGTTGCCGCATGGGAGCTGGCCCTGGCGGTGATCCGTCGACGCGGGTTTCATCGCGTCTCGTTCACCGCCGCCGGCCTGTACAACATTCTGTGGGGCTTGTGGTCGGTCGCCGATCCGCAATGGTTCTTCAGATCCACTGGCATGCCGCTGTCGAACCAGCCGGCAGTGTTCGCGTGTCTCGGGATGGTGGTGGGACTCTACGGCGTGCTCTACCTCGACGTCGCCCGCAATCCCGAACGCGGCTGGCTCATCGCGGCTGTCGGCCTGACGGGAAAGCTGCTCGGGCCGATCGGCATGGGCTGGTTGATTGCGACCGGTGCGTGGCCGGTCTCCGCCTTTGTTTTGTGCCTGACGAACGATGTCATCTGGTGGATTCCATTCGGCCTGTACTTACGGGATGCCTGGCCCGCGCATGCTAGAACGGCGGTCGATGGGCGTTGAGCTCGCGCTGTGCGAGATCGATCGCCGCCGACGTATCGAGTGAACCGCCCCTCCTGACGCGAGCCACGAACAGATAGCGCTCACGCTTCACCTCCAGCGCACCGATCACCCAACTCACACGTTCATCCATCACGGTCGTGTTGCCGGTTTTGGTCCGAACAACTGTGTCTGCCGGCCACGACAGATCGAAGCGATGCGGCCCGGCCGCCATCAACACCTGGCCCGTCGGCATCTGCATGGCGCGCTGTACCGACGCGACGTGCTGCGCGGAGACCGGCAGCTGCCCCCCGAAGAACCGTTCGAGAAACGCGAGCTGCTCGACCGGCGATACCACCAGATCGCCGTTCAGCCAGAACGTGGAGATGTCGCCGTCGAAACTGTCGCGGGCGTATTTCAGGCGAGCCAGCCCCCGGTGCATGCGCTCGGGTCCGATCAGCCGTGCGGTGTTCTGGAAAAACGGCAGCACCGACCACTTGATGGCCGAATCGAGGGTGTGATCGCGTTGCCAGCTCTCATTCGCGCGCGACGATCCGTCCCACCGGAAGATCGTGTCGGCGGTGATGACGCCGGTCTCGAGTGCGATGAGCGCGTGAGGGATCTTGAAGGTGGATGCGGGCGCTGTCGGGTGTCCGCATTCATCTGAATCGGAGACAAAGGCGGGCCTGCCTTGCCGCGCCAGCATGAAGCACTCAGCCTCGGGTGCCGCCGTCGATGCGATCGACGATGCCATCGCAATCGTGGCGATGAGGGCCAATCGCACACAACGAAGGTGCATC
>DATFRP010000110.1:0-3746 GCA_035263125.1 Vicinamibacterales bacterium | reverse complement strand
AAGGTCGCCAGCGGCGCACGCATCACGCCCACGGCGGCTCCGGGCTCCGTGTTCGAAGAACTCGATCCAGAGATCGCGGAGGACCGGACAATCCGGGCGAACAACGGCGTGACGACGGCGACGAGCCCTGACGGCCGGACGCTGCTCGTCCTCACGAGCGGCTACAACCTCTGGGACCTGCCAGCGGGCAGTACTCCCTCGTTTATCACCGACGAGTACATCTTCGTTTATGACATTTCCGCCGGGCCACCGGTGAAGCAGCAGGTGATTCGCATCCCGAACACATTCATGGGCATGGTGTGGGATCCGTCGGGCGAGCGTTTCTACGTCGCGGGTGGTGTGAACGACAACGTCCGTGTTTACGCGAGAAACGGCCTCTCCTGGAACGAATCTGGGACACCAATTCCGCTCGGGCATTCCATCGGCCTTGGTCTGGATACGGCGCCGATGGCGGCGGGGCTCGCGGTCAACCTGACCGGCACCCGGCTACTGGTGGCTAACATGGAGAACGATTCCGTCTCGCTCGTCGACCTCCAGCGGCGCGTGGTCGTCGCCGAGCGAGATCTCCGGCCTGGCAAGAACGACGCGGCCAGCTCCGGCGTAGCCGGTGGCGAGTTCCCGCTCTGGGTTGTCTTCCAAGGAGACTCCAAAGCGTACGTCTCGAGCTTGCGCGACCGCGAAATCGTCGTGATCGATCTGGCGAATGATCAGCTGCGGATCGCGCAGCGCATCGGCGTCAGCGGAAGCCCGAACCGCATGCTACTGGACAGAGCGCAGGGACGCCTGTTCGTGGCGCTGGACAACAGCGACTCCGTCGCAATCATCGACACCGGGTCGGACCGCGTCGAACGCGAAATCGACGTCAACGCCCAATTCAAGACGTCGAAGGGAAAGATACGGTTCACGGGCAGTCATCCGAACAGCCTGGCGCTCGCGCCCGATGAAAGCGTGTTGTTCGTGACCATGGGCGGCACCAACTCGGTGGCGGTCATTCCGGTAGGTGAAGAGGGTGAAGAGGATGAGCCAGAGAGCAAGGGCCGTGCCCGAATCGGCCTCATTCCCACCGGGTGGTATCCCAACTCGGTCAGTGTGTCTGCCGACGGCAGGCATCTGTATGTCGTCAACTCGCTGGCGCCCGCGGGCGCGACGAACTTGACCGACAGAAACCAGTACGTGCATCAGAAGCGGCACGCCGGCCTCCTCACCGTGCCCATACCTTCGCCGGGCGTGATGGCCGATCTGACGCGGCAGGTCTTGTTCAACAACGGCGCCGAGGCGAAGGACACCCGCAGCAGGGACGCAACGATGGCGTTCCTGAGCAAGAAGATCAAGCACGTGATCTATATCATCAAGGAGAACCGCACATACGATCAGGTGCTCGGCGACCTCGACCGCGGCAACGGCGATCCCTCGCTCACGATGTTCCCCGAGCCGATCACGCCGAACCATCACGCGCTGGCTCGCCGGTTCGTGACGCTGGACAACACCTACTGCAGCGGCGCGGTGAGCGGCGATGGCTGGGTGTGGGGCACCGCCGGACGCACGAGCGATTTCACCGAGAAGACGATTGCGGTCAACTACGCAGGACGTGGGGCCAGCTACGACTACGAAGGCATGAACCGCAACATCAACGTGGCGCAGCCCACGGTCGTCGAACGGCGTGCTGTCAATCCGGGTGTGCCGAACGACCGGGACCTGCTACCCGGCGCCGCGGATGTGGCGGCGCTCGACGGGCCTGGCGGTGACGCGGGGAAAGGCTACATCTGGGACGCGGCGCTCAGCGCCGGCCTGAGCGTGCGCAACTACGGATTCTATGGTGACTGGACGTTAAACTACCTGCCGGTGGGCCAGGGGCGGCCGCCGCTGCTCCGGGATCCAAGGAGCGCTGGCGTGCAGGTGTTCTATCCGGCGGCGAGAGGGCTGCACCCGGCCAGCACGAATCCCCTGCAGGGCGTGTCGGATGCGTACTACCGCGAGTACGACATGAGGCTGCCGGACTTCTGGCGCTTCAAGGAGTGGGAGCAAGAGTTCGACCAGTTTGTGCGGAACCAGGCGCTCCCCAACCTGCTGCTGATCGAGCTGCCCCGCGACCACACGGGCGATTTCGGCGAGGCGCTCGACGGCACGGACACCCCGGACGAACAGGTGGCCGACAACGACTATGCGCTCGGTCTCATCGTCGAGAAGGTGGCGAAGAGCCCGTACAAGGACGATACGCTCATCTTCGTCATCGAAGACGATGCGCAGTCGGGTGCGGACCACGTGGACACGCAGCGAACAGTCGCCTACGTCATCGGTCCCTACGTCAAGCAGGGCGCCGTCGTCTCACAGCACTACGCGAATCCGAACATCCTGCGCACGATCGCCGACATCCTGAAGATGGAACCGATGGGCCTGCAGGTGGCCCTGGCCGATCCCATGTCCGAGGTGTTCGACCGATCGAATCGCAGCTGGACTTACAGGGCCATCGTGCCGGAGATCCTGCGGCAGACCCAATTGCCGCTGCCTTCGCCCAGCGCCGCGAACAGCCTGCCGCCGACCGACTGGACACGACGCTTCTCGGTACCGAGAGGCGACGCTGAGTATTGGACGAAAGCAATGGAGGGGCAGGACTTCAAGCGCGAAGATAATCTAGACACCGAGCGCTATAACCGCGCTCTGTGGTCGGGATTGATGGGCGACGATGTGCCCTACCCCACTGAGCGTCATGGCCGCGATCTTTCACGCAATCGCGCGGCGCTGCTGAAAAGGGCGCGCGCAACTCAGGATCGGAGCCGGTAGCGTGTGACCTGACGGCCACCTTGTGTACGTCCGTGCCGGATAAGGATTGGTCGCGCACGGCGACATTTACGGCAACAACGAAAGGACGTGAACAGACGGTCTTTAGTTATGCTTGCCGAATTGCGGAACATGAGCACAAGCACTGTGACCAGATCGAAGCCGTTTTGAAGTTAGCTTCAGCGCCGAAGTCAGGCGTGCAACGGAGCGCGCGACGTTGACTTTCAGGTAATCAGCGAGTTTCAACCAGAGTTATTCGTCCCGATATTTCTGTGTGGGGACTGGTGTTGGCTGGCGATGGCAGTGGCGGCAGAACTTGTCGTGATCACGCAACTCGGCCAAACAGACCCGGCACAGCCAGAGGTCAACCGTGGGCGTTTGCTCTATCTCGCTTCGCCCTTCGATCTCGGCCCAATTTCCGTTGATTGGTACGGTTTCCATAATCACTCCTTAAATGGCTAACCTTTAGCGCCAAACTCCTCTTGCGTTTCTGTTTTTTCTTCTTCAGCGTCGCGTTACAGCGGGCGGAGATTACGCCGCCGTTCTTCCCCTTGTCCTCCTGTAATCAGCCAGATGGCGCTGATCTCTCCTCTGACGAAATGGATCATCTATCCCGCGATGCTGAGAGGCGTCAGTCGGCGGTGGGAGCAAAGTAAAATGGCAAAACCGCGCAATCGCGTGATATAAATCAGAAAGTTTCGACATCCACTTATTGCGTTTTTCGCAGGAGGAAACATGAAAGCCAGTCATGAGACACCCAAGACCATTGATGAGTATATCGCGACCTGTTCGCCCGAGGTCCGGCCCATTCTTGAGAAAATCCGCTTTACCGTGAAAAAGGCGGCGCCTGGCGCAACGGAGAAAATTTGCTATCGAATGCCGACGTTCACGATGGAAGGGAACCTCGTGCATTTCGCCGCCTTCAAAGAGCACATCGGCTTTTATCCGCCGGTTCGCGGCGATGCCGA
>DATFRP010000109.1:0-3159 GCA_035263125.1 Vicinamibacterales bacterium | reverse complement strand
AGGTTCCTGGAGTCAGCAGCGAGGTTTCAGGCCAGATCCGACTGACTCCTGTCAGCTGATTCCTGAAGCCTTGCCCAGCCCTGATTCCCGATTCCTGATTCCTGATTCCTGCTATCTCGCTGAAATCTTCCAGATCTTGTTGCCCGTGTCGTCTGAAACGAGCAACGCACCATCTCGCGAGGTGAGTACGCCGACGGGCCGTCCCCACTGCGTGATCGGTGCGCCGTTGGTGCCATCGGTGGACAGGAATCCGGTGAGGAAGTCTTCGATCGGCCCCGGTTTGCCGTTGGTCATCGGGAAGAACGCGACGCGATAGCCCGACGCTACGGAACGGTTCCACGATCCGTGGAGCGCGACGAAGCCGCCGTTGCGATAGCGCTGCGGGAACCGCGTGCCGGTGTAGAACGTGATGCCGAGCGCGGCCGAGTGCGCCGGGAACAAGACGTCGGGGACGAGCGCCTTCTTCACGAGCTCGGGGAAGGCGCCGACGTAGCGTGGATCGTAGTTGCTCCCGATGTACGAGTACGGCCACCCGTAGAACCCGCCGTCCTTCACCGAGGTCGCGTAGTCGGGGACGAGATCGTCGCCGAGGTTGTCGCGTTCGTTCATTGCCGTCCAGAGGACGTCAGTGCCCGGCTGCAGTGCGAGTCCCACCGGGTTGCGAATGCCGGACGCGAAGACGCGGTAGCCGCTGCCGTCGGGGTTGAACTCGAGGATCGCGGCGCGGCGGCAGTCTTCACCGGCGTCGTTGTTCGACTGCGAGCCGACGGCCACGTACATCTTCGAGCCGGCCCGGTTGAAGATCACATTGCGCGTCGAGTGACCGCCGGTCGGCAGGTCCATGAGCTTCTCGGGTTCACCCTGTGCCTTGAGGTCGCCGTTCGTGTACTTGAAGCGCACGAGCGACCCTGTGTTGCCGACGTACAGGTAGCCGTCATGGAACGCGAGACCAAACGGCGCCGCGACCGTGCCTGGTCCCTTTTCGGTGAACGTCGGGGGCGGCATGCAGGCAGGCGCCGATGCGCCCAGCACTGAAGGCGGCTGACCAAAGCCTGGGGGCGGGCCGCCGGCTCCTCGTCCCGCGCCGCGACCGCCACCGCCACCTCCGCCCGCCGGAGGTGCACCACGTGCCACCGGGGTGCCGCCCGCATAGGTTTCACGCGCTTCGAACATGCCGTCGTTGTTGGCGTCGCGCAAGACGGTGATCGTGTTCGTGCCCGGCGAGCTCACGAACAGGTCGCCGTTCGGGGCGTACACCATCATGCGCGGCGCCGGCAGCTCGGCGTAGACGCTGACGGTGAAGCCCGCAGGCACGGCAGGATTGACGCCTTCGGGTCTCGTGCCGCCGCGACTCGGCTTCGGGCTCGCAGTCGTAGGCGCGGGCAGCTTGCTCGCGACCGGCTGCGGCAGAACGGTGTTCTGCTGCGCGACGAGCACGCTCGTCACGGCCGCGACGACCGCACATGCGACCGCCATCGAGAGCCACTGATGACGACGTTCAGAATTCATCACACGCTCCTGAGAGTGAAGGGGAGGAGATCGTATCGCAAATGGGCGGCCGCAAGTGGGGCCGCCTAAAGGCGGCCCCTACGTACTAAGGCGGCCCCTACGTGCGAAGGTGGCCGCTCCGTACGTATAATCGTCCGCCATGAACCGATTACTGACTGCCTTCTTCGTTCTTCTCCTCTGGTTGCCGGCCACCCAGGCGTCGGCGCAGCTACTGGCGGCCAAGGACGGCCCGATTGTCTACGGGCACCATCACCTCAACGTGACGAGCGTCGACGAGCACAAGAAGTTCTGGGTGAACACGCTCGGCGGCACGGCGATCACGATCGGTACCAACAAGCGGGAGATCATCAAGTTTCCCAACGCGCTGCTCTTCATGAACGCCATGCCGCCAAGCGGTCCGACGAAGGGCACGACGATGAACCACATCGGGTTCTCGGTGCCGAATCTCCGCACGGTCATCGACAAGGTGAAGGCCAACGGCTTTCAGATGATCACCGCACAGGAAGCGCCGGCCGGCATCAAGGTCGAAAACGATATCGGTCTCGCGACCGGTGGGGACGTGTCGGGGATTGCGTACGCCCTCGGCCCCGACGGTGTGAAGGTCGAACTGGTCGAGATCAAGAAGCAGGCGGTGCCGATCATGAGCCATCACATACACTTCTTCGGCGCGCAGCAGAAGGCGATGCACGACTGGTACATGAAGACCTTCGGCGCGAAGGACCGCCCGGGTCTCACCGGTTCCTTCATCGGCGCCGATCTGCCGGGCATCGGCCTCAATTTCTCGGCGGCCACCGAACCGGTTGTCGGCACACGTGGCCGCGCGATCGACCACATCGGGTTCGAGGTGAAGAACCTCGAAGCGTTCACCAAGACACTCGAGGCACAGGGCATCAAGCTCGATCGTCCTTACACCAAGGTCGACGCGCTCGGGATCGCCATTGCCTTTATCACCGATCCCTGGGGCACCTATATCGAACTGACCGAAGGGCTCGATAAGGTGAACTGACAGCGTCCGTAGGCAGTCGCGGATTTGTGCACATCCGCTGTTCGGCCGCGCGAACTCGTCCGATAGAATCCGCAGGAAAACTGCGTGGCCGAACTCCTGCCCACACCTGAAAAGGTCTTCGCCTACCTCGCCAGGAAATCCGAAACGGAACGACGGCGCATTCTGCGTTCACACCGCGACGTCCCGTTCAGAGGGGACGAACGCTACGACCGGGAGGCCGTGGCCGTGCGCGACGCGCTCGATGTCGCGCTCGATCGCCTCACGGTCATCGAAGTCCGGCTGGAGACCGGGTCGGACTCGGTGTCGGCGCCGCTCGGCAACGCCGATCTTCTGACGCTCCTGGAGTCGAGCGCCTTCGCACGCTACGTCAATTCCTATCTGTTCTTCGGCGTGCGGTTCATGGCGACGCGGATTCTCGGGTCCGAGAGCTACCAGACTGCGCCGACACGACGCAAGGACCTCGAGACGACCAACGGGCCGACGAAGTCGTTCGACATCAACGATGTGCCGCTGCCGCTGCCGTGCCCGCCGCCGATCGCGCCCGACGTGCTGGCGGTGGTCGGCATCGAGGAGCGCCGGAGGCTGCTCGACAATCCCGACGTTGCCGAAGCGCTTTCGTTCCTCGACGACTACGTCCCCTCGAA
>DATFRP010000108.1:0-6876 GCA_035263125.1 Vicinamibacterales bacterium | reverse complement strand
GAGGCTTTCGTGCCTGCGGCCATCGATATCAGGATCTGGGATGGATCCCAGCGCCAGGAGCTGGTTGGCGCGAACCATCCGGTCGATGGTGCCGTCCCACACACGAAGCTCGGTGATGGAGTTTGCCGCGATCTGAACGGCCGAAGGTTGTTGCGCGGATCCAACGTCGAGGGACAGCAGCGCTGCGGCTGCAGTGAGCAGGACGAACGAACGTTTCATAATCGTTCCTCGCGGAAAGATAAAGCAGGCGGTCGGGATTGTATGCGGACGCGCCATCAACCGGCAGCATGCGCCGATACGTCGTCCGAGTCCTGATGAAACGCTTGAAAAACGCTGAAACTCCCCCGATCGCCTCGCTCAACGAATGGGGGTGGCGGACCGGGCGTTCGTCAAAGAGGCCCTTGGCGCCATCGCAGCGCCTTGCCAGCACGCTCGCTGGTCTGTTTCCCGCTCGCGAGCGCGACCTTGCCGTTGACCAGCACCCACTCCACGCCCACCGAGTAGTGATTCGGATCATCGAAGGTCGCGACGTCGGTAATCGTCGCGGGATTGAAGACCGTGATGTCCGCGACGAGACCGGGCCGGAGAATGCCACGGTCGCTGAGGCCCACGCGTGCTGCCGGGCGCGATGTCATCTTGCGAATCGCATCTTCGAGTGAGAGCAGGTGCTGGTCGCGCACGTAGTAGCCGAGGATGCGCGGGAACGAGCCCCAGCCGCGCGGATGCGATCGCGATTCCGACAACGCACCGTCTTCCGCGCGCGCGCCGGAGTCCGTGCCGACGCTGACGAGTGGATCGGCGAGCGCCGCTCGGACATCCTCCTCGGCCATGATCGAGATCACGACGGAGCTCTCCGCGTGATCGGCAATCACGAGATCCATGACTGCATCGCGCGGGTCCTTGCCCATTCGCTTGCCGATCTCTGTGAGCGTGAGTCCCTGGTACTGCCGCAAGTCCTGATCGATGACTTCCGTCAGCAGCACGCCGTCGCCTCCGCCTGACCCGTACCACTGATTCTCCCACGTCGTCGTGTTGGGATCCGCCATGTCGGCTTTGATGCGAGCGCGCTGTGACGGATCCTTCAGCCGCGCGAGCATCTGATCCTTCGTGCCCTCGCGCACCCACAGCGGTAGACACGCGTCAAGGCCATTGGACGCACGAACGTACGGATACTGATTCGCGCTCACGTCCAGTCCACGGTCTCGCGCCGCGCGCAGGCGGCGCAGCACTTCCGGCATCTTGCCGAAGTTCGCTTTATATGCCGTCTTCAGGTGCCAGATCTCTGCCGGAATCTTCGCGCGCTCGGCAATCGTGAACACCTCGTCGAGCGACTCGAAGATCCTGCCGGACTCGGATCGCTGATGCGTCATGTAGATTCCGCCATAACTCGCGGCCACTTTCGCGAGTTCCACGATCTCGTCGGTCGATGCGAATCGATCGGGAACGTACTGCAGCGACGTACTCACGCCGAATGCGCCCTGCTCCATCGCCAGCGCGACTTGCTTCTTCATCGCTTCCAGTTCAGCGGGTGTCGCCCGTCGATCCGCACGGCCGATCACGAAGTTGCGCACCCCACCGGCCCCGACGAACGAGCCCATGTTGATCGCCGGCCGCGCCCGGTCGAGTCGCGCGAGATATTCGGCGAACGTCCGCCAGTCCACTGTCAGCTTGAATCTCGCGTACATCGTCGCATCGTCCGCGATCATGCGGTCATTGAGCGGCGCCGACGACGACCCTTCGCCGGTCATCTCTGTCGTCACACCCTGCGTCAGCTTGCTCGCGCCTCGGTTGTCGATGAGCAGACTGATTTCGGACTGGCCCAGCATGTCGATGAAGCCGGGCGAGACAACGAGATTGGTGGCGTCGATGCGCGTGCGCGCGGTCGCACGCGTGAGCGCGCCGATTGCTGCAATTCGATCGCCACGAATCCCGACGTCAGCGCGAAACCACGGCGCACCAGTGCCATCGACGATGCGCCCGCCCGTGATCAGGACGTCGAACTGCTGTGCCGGTGTTTGTGCCGGGAGCGAGGCGACTGTTAGAACGATGGCGACGGAAAGGACCGGACCGAGCCTGGTGGCGAAGAGTGGGCGCGTCATGGCGCGATGATAGAGAAAAGAATCGCGTCAGAACAGCCGATGATCTGCGGATCTCCTCAAGCTTCGGCGCCGTAGGAGATCTGCATGCGCCGGACGGCGATACTTCCGATCCACAGGACGAACGCGGTGAGAAGCAGCAATCCGAGAATGGCGCCTGGACGCGAGGCGGGAGCGGCGGGCGCGGCCAGCAACCGGATCAGCGCCGGAGCGTCATTGTCCATCGGCGCAGGGACGGGGCACAGCGACTGCAGGTAGTACAGGATGCTCATCTTCTGCAGCACGTGCGGAAGGATTCCATTGGCGCCCTCCCAGGCGAGCAGCACGGCCGCCGGGATGATGGGATTGCGGACGTACACTCCGACTGCGAGAAAGACGCTACCGTAGCCCACGCAGCCGAGCGCCGCCGCCGCCGTATACCAGAACACGTGCGACATGCCACCGGCATTCCAGAAGGCCTGCACTTCGACCGGATCATGCGGCCAGAGCATGGCCGCAAGCGTGAGCAGAGCACCGCTGCCGAAGATCACGATCGACGCAATCAGGCCTGCAGCATATTTGCCTGCGAGCAGCACGTCGCGCCGCGCGGGCGCGAGAAACCAGAAGTGCAGCGTCCGGTTGCTCATCTCCCCGCGGAAGAGATACATGAAGATGCCCAGACAGCCGAAGAAGATTGCGAGCCGCAGGTAGAAGTACTGGAAGATCCCCGCGAAGATCGCGCGGTCTTCTTCGAAGTTGAGCAGCCGGCGGATGTTCCGCTGCTCCAGCCGGCCGTCGACGAATTGAAGTCTGGCCTCCCGCCGTCCGTCGAAGTAGACGATCTGGCGATACTCGGTGCGCTCCTCGACGAACCCGACGCCGGTGGACGAAGCCACCGTGGTGAACGTCTTTCCTTCGTTACTCAGCTGGATGTTGAACTCGCGCGTGTCGGACTCCTCGTTCTCGCCTCCCGCACTGGCGTGCTTCACGACGAAGCGCAACACCGGACGAACCGCTCCCAGATCCACCTGCAGGAACAGGGGCCAGTCTCGAGAGCACCACCCGTCAGCCTGGCCTCCGGACACGCTGCCGTTGACAGCCTTTTCAGGCCCCTGATCCTCGCTGCACGGCAGACTTCCAGTGGCGGGATGGTTGAGCGCGAGATTCACCTTGCCGTCGGGCCCATAGACCTCGAACTCGTAAATCCTGGCCACGGGCTCCCCGGTGTAGGAAGGCCATATGACATTCAGGCGGACGAAGCGGGCTTCAACTGCCGGTTCGATCACGTGGGTCGTCGCCCCCGCATTCCCGGTGCGCTGCCGCACGCGCCGGCTCCGCGTCGACCACCATTCCTCGGCCGGTTTTCCGAGACGCATTTTGACGTCCTCGACCGCTTCTTTCTCCCGGACGCTGTCCATCAAAGCCGCGTTGATCACGCCGCGCCGGGCAAGCCGCTCGCTTCGGAACTTCGTCTCGAGACCGTGCCCGAAGAAGATCACCGAGGGCAAAAGCGCCAGGCCGTACACCCAGAAAGAGCGCTTGGCAAAGAAGGCACGCCGGAGCTCGATCCTTGTGATCGTCCATGCCTGTTTGGCCCGACCCTGGAAGGAACGCGAGATCACGACTCACCGCCGATCAGATACTCGTAGAGCGCGTCAACGTTTTCATCGGCCGGCACCACACTCTCGATCCTGTGGCCGTCGAGCGCGATCCGTCCGAGCGAACGCGCGAACTGCTCCCGGTCCCGGGTCATCACCAGCATGCCGAGCCCGTCGTCGTTCAGCTTGATTTGCGTGATGTGTTCCTCGCCGAACAGCAGCGCCGCCACGCCCGATGCGTTCCGATCGCGGCACCGGACGATGTACTGGCTGGGATGCTCCTGGATCTCGTCGCGCACGCTGCGGATCGTCCCCTCCGCCACGATCATCCCGTTGGCGATCAGCACCACCTGATCGCTGATCAGGTCCACCTCCTGGAGCACGTGGCTCGAGATGATGACGTGCTTCCCCTCGGCCGCCCAGGCACGGAACATGGCGATCGTGTCCGCGCGAACCAGCGGGTCGAGGCCGTTCAGCGGCTCGTCGAGCACGAGTACATCGGGGTCATGGGCGATGGCCTGTGCCAGCCGTACCCGCTGACGCATCCCCTTGGAATAGCCCGCGACCTTGCGGTTCGCCGCGTCGGTCAGACCCAGGCGCTGGAGCGCCTTCCACGCCCTCTCCTCCGCTTCCGATCGCCCGTATCCGAAAAGAAGGAGCCCGGTGGTGATGAAGGTGAAACCGGTTGCCCAGCGCGGAGCGCTGTCGTACTGCGTGGCGTATCCGGTTATTCGCATCAGCGCTTCGGGATCGCGCGGGGAGATCCCGCGCATCAGGATGCCGCCGTGGTCGGGGAAGATCAGGCCGGTCATCAGGTTCATCAGCGTCGTCTTGCCGGAGCCGTTCGGCCCGACGAGGCTCGTGATTCCCGGCGGGATGTTCAGCGTGACACGGTTCACGCCGAGCACTTCGCCGTAAAACTTCGACACCTCATCGAAGACGACCGCGAGCTCGGTCATCGAACCACCTCCACCGGCCGCAGCTTGCGCTCGATTACCAGGACCAGCATGAGAATGAACGACGCCAGCGCCAACATCGAGGCCCCGGGCCCGGGGCCCTCAAACGGGTCCACGCCGAGCAGCCAGGACCACACCTGGTTGACCGCCCATGCCGGATCCAGGATGTGGCCCCAGGTCACGCGAAAGACGACGTCGATCATCGTGGAGACACCGCTCAGGATGAAGAAGAAGGCGAGGCTGACCGCCCCCGCCACGACTCTCCACTTCACGTACGCGGAGCTCGCCATCGCCACCAGGCCGAGGACCAGCAGCCACAGAAGGAACCCGACCACGACGCCGGCACCGAGCGTCCAGTTCGCCAGGAACCACCAGCCGCCGGCCAGGCCAACCTGCAGCCCGAACAGGAGGAGGCCTGGAATCCACGTGACGACCGACAACATGCCGACGATCACGGTGAGCCGCGCGAGGGCATAGGTCCAGCGGGTAAGCGGTCTGCTGAAGTAAAGCGGGAGCGCGTTGTTCGCAAGGTCCGGCGCAACAAGACCGGGCCCTGCCAGCGCAGCGAGGAAGACGGCGCTAGCCCCCTGAACGTACATGAAAATCGAGAAGAACCTGCCGTTGATCTGGATGAATGCGCGGAACTCCGGTTCGAGCCCCTGCAGCAGCTCCTCGTGATTGGTGAGATAGACGAAGATCGCGCACAGGAGAGGCCAGACGAACGCCGCCATCGTGAGCAGCAGGACCAGCCGCTGCTGATAGAGCTTGCTCCAGGCGTAGCGCGGAAGGACCATGAACCGCGTCCAGCGCCCCGTGAGCGGTCCTGCGTAGCGCCGGTATCCCCGCTTGTAAACCGCCATCCGTGTCTCCAGCCGCCCGCGTCAGGCCCGTGTCACGTGCGCGTGACGTCGAGCGCCGTGACTTCCCCGGGCGTGCGCGCCAGGTGGCCCATCGCCTTCAGGAAGATCTCCTCCAATGTGTCCCGGCGGTGCGTGAGCTTTCTCACCAGCAGGTTCTGTTTCGCCGCGAGCCCCCAGATGGCTTCGACCTCGGTGCCCGCCGGAAGGACGATGCGCCAGCGCCCGCCGCCTTCAGACACGCCCTCGGCGCCGATCTCCGGCAGCGCCATCAGCAGGTTCCGATCGTCGCCGGTCACCTCGAGCTCGACGAAGTGCCTGTTCGACCGCCGCTCTTGTTCGAGATTGCACTGGTGCACGATCGCGCCGTCCTTCATGATCACGGCCTCGTCGCACACTTGCTCGATGTCGCGTAGCAGGTGGGAGCAGACGAGCACGTTCATTCCCTGCTCCTCTTTCATGTCGGCGACGAGTTTGAGCATCCGCCGACGCGCGGCAGGATCGAGCCCGTTCGTCGGTTCGTCGAGCACCACCAGTTCCGGCCCGTGGACGATCGCCTGGGCGAGCTTGGCCATCTGCTTCATCCCGAGCGAGTAGGTCCGCAGCTCCCGATAGCGCGCCTCGCCGAGGCCGACGTGGAACAGAACCTCGTGAGCTTTCTCGAGCGCCGGTTTCGGCGGGAGACCTGAGAGCTCGGCCATCTGGCGCAGGAAGGTCACCGCCGTCATTTCTCCAATGAACGAGTCGTTCTCAGGCATGTAGCCGATTCTCGACCGCGCCTCGCCCATGTTGCGCCGGCAGTCCATGCCCAGTATTCGGGCGCGTCCGGCGCTGGGCCGGAGAAATCCGAGCAGTGTCAGGATCAGCGTCGACTTGCCCGCCCCGTTGGGGCCCAGCAACCCGACGGCCTTCCCCGTGCCCGAAACACCGAGACGGCAGGTGATCCCGTGGAGGATCTCCCGCCGTCCCAGTCTGACTTTCAGGTTCTCGAGTTCGACAACCGGTGTCGTGTCCAAAGCTTCTCCGGGCCGGCCTGTTACGGGCTGGGGACTGGGCTGGACGGCTGGGCCAGCGTCGCCTGCCCCAGTTTCCCGATCACCATCGCGTCCATGATCAATCCCGAGATGCGAGTACGGCTGGCGCCATGGATCTGCTCCGGCGTTCCATCGAACACCACGAGAATTGGATCGCGCCCGGCCAGGAGCTCGCCGACCGCCGGGTTCGAGGTCATCGACGACAGCATTCCGAGTGCTCCCTTCGCATTCAGCCAGCCGAAGGCGGACGGATGCAGTCCGGCAGACCAGGGGAGCTGGCCAAGGAACTCCGCGGACCAGACGAGCTGGGAGCCGCCGTTCCGCGTCGCGATGGCGCGCTCCGCAGACCCGCGATC
>DATFRP010000107.1:0-55788 GCA_035263125.1 Vicinamibacterales bacterium | reverse complement strand
TCGGGCCGATCACGCCGAGCGACTGGCCGACGCCGAGATCGAACGACACGCGTTGGAACACACGCCTGCGACCGTAGTGCACCGTCAGATCGCGTGCCGACACCGCGAGCGCGATCATTGCGCCGCCTCGAGCGGAAGCGTAGCCCGCCGGACCCACGCGCACGCAAACGCCATCGCCGCCACCGCCACCAGCAGCGCCGGCGCGACCACCACGGTGTCGCTCGTCGTCAAATGTCTTCCAACCGCGGTCATCGGATACACGAAGAACGCCCATGATGCGGCGAGCGTCTCATGTCGAACCGGATGAAACGACAGCCAATCGATTCCACCTGGTGAAAACGTGATCCCAGCCAGGGTCAACACGAGAAGCCAGCCGATGCCGCCGGAAAATCGCGGCAACGCGATCGTCACCGCCCACGGAATCGTCGATACGAGGGCAACAGCGGCGCATGTGCCAGATGCCAGCGAGATCGATGCCCGCCCGCTTACCAGTGCTTCGACACTGGCCAGAATCAACCAGCCGGCCACGCCCGGCGCAATCGACGTCAGCCAGTGCGCCAGTGCGATCGAAGTGCGCCCCCCGCTGCGCGTCAGCAGCAAATCGTAGTGGCCGCGTCGCGCCGGCACCGCGAAGCCGGAAGACGCGGCAAACATCTGAAGCAGGAGCAGTGGCGCGAGCGCTCCCGCCGTTCGCTCCGGCGCAAAGACGATGAGAATGCTGGCAGCGACGACGAGAAGCCCAAACGTCCAGACGACGAGGCCGGAGAGCGGCGACACCACGAGAAAGAATCGCAACAGATACAAGCCGCGCTTCACGTCACGCCTCCGGACGATCGAGCCCCGCGCTCGTCGACTTCACCCATGCGGGCAATCGACGATGCCGACCCTTCCCGCGGTCCTGCGTATCTGCGTACCGCAAGTACGCCGTGAGCGTGTGATAGCTGATGTCGAGAATCCTGCAGGCACGTCGCTTGTTGCGCCCGCAGCGCTCCCAGACGAGCTTGGCGTAACGGCTTCCCCATGTCCTGAACGATTCGTCCTTTGCCAGCGACGGTCCGAGTGTTTCGTCGTACTCACCGCGCACGACCGCCGGCAGATCGTCGAGCTCGATGCGATCGGCTTCGGCGAGCGCGACCGCCCGTTCCATGAGTCGCTCGAGCTCGCGTACGTTGCCCGGCCACGGATGAAGACTCAACGCCTCTTCCGCCTGCGGCGACAACGACAGGTCACGCGTGTGGCGATGGCGTTCGAGAAAGTAGCGGGCCAGCTCCAGGATGTCCTGCCGGCGAGCCCGGAGAGGAGGCACATGAATCTCCACTCCGCTCAATCGATAGTACAGGTCCGCGCGAAACAGGCCGCGAGAGGTGAGGTCTGAGAGTGGGCGGTTGGTCGCCGCGATGATACGTGTGTTGACCCTGCGCGTGCCATGCCCACCGACCCGTTCCACAGCCAGATCCTGAATGACCCGGAGCAGCTTTGCCTGCGCGGACAACGACAGGTCCGAGACCTCGTCGAGGAACAACGTGCCGCCATCGGCACTCTCGAACTTCCCACGTCGCCCTCGTACGCCGGTGGCCGTGTGCTCTTCGATCCCGAAGAGCTCCGCCTCGAGCAAAGTTTCGACCACCGCGGCACAGTTGACGGCGACAAAGGGTCCGGTGCGCCGACGACTGAGCTCGTGGAGTTGGCGCGCGACGAGTTCCTTGCCCGTTCCGCTCTCCCCTTCAATCAACACCGTGAAGTCAGTGAGCGCCACCCGCTCGACCCTCGCTCGCAGTTCCTGCATCACCATCGTCGATCCGATGAGCGGAGCGACGGCTCGTCCGGAGCGACCGCGGGTGAACGCGCGCCCGCGCGCGACTTCGAGCACGAAACCACCGAGCTGTGCGACAGCGACGAGGACCTCGACGTCCGGATCGTTGAGCGGCTGATTGGGGTCGTGTGAGGCTTCGAGCACCGCCTGCACACGGGGGTCGGACGTGGGCACGCCCAGCACGATCGACTCGCTGGTTCGTGTCGGTGTCACCAGCCGGGTCTGATATCTGGTTCTCACTTCGCGAAGCCGAACCGTTCGCAGATCCAGCAGCTGACGGACCTGCCGCTCGAAGATCGTTTCGAGATCACCCTCCCCTGTGCTCGCAGTCAGCGCGGCGCCCAGAGCCACCAACACCTGCCGAAGACTCGACAGACGCTCGTGGCTTCGAGGTGGACGACCGATTCCTTCGCCATTCGCCGAATAGACCTCGCCGACCGACATCCGAACCTCCGCGACTGCGCACCCATGACTCAGCCAGTTAACAAAGCCGATGCCATGCAATCCCTGCGCGTAACCATCGATTTGACTGCCATCATTCATGAAGTGTGTTCAGTCACTCCGTCGCTTCCAGGGTAAGCACCTCGCTCGCTCGCAGCGTCGGCGGGAACGCCATACCCGTGCGCGGTCGTGTCGACTGCGATGTCGAATGAGATGGCAGAGCGGTAATCGATCCTGTCGGCAGAGAGTTGCCAAACCGATGCGCGCATCACACGCCCACGTACCAGCACGCGACCGTGCCGCGTCGTCAGGTGAATGTCGACGTGAGTACCCGGCAGGAGGCGGCCTTCACCCTCGAGCAGCACACCGGAGGGGGAGATGTCGTGAACAGCCAGCTCGCGGCCTCCTCTCAATCGGACGCGGGCGAGCGGATCCTTCGGATCCGGCGAACGCCGCGGCACCCGTCTGCGATCAACCGTATCCAGGGTGGTTGACATGATGGAATTGCGTCAGGACGCGTTGACCCAGGCGGCTGTCGCCGGCTCGAAGCGCAGGACTCGTACGCGTGCCGTCACGCCCAGCACCCGGACGACCCATTGGGTGCCATCTTTCGCACGGACGTAGATCGATCCCGAAGACGACGTTCCGGATGGTGTGAACGACAGGATCGACGTTCCACCCAGCTGCACGGCCTCGGAGGCGGGCGCTTGCGGGATCAGTCCAATCTCGACACCGGGAAACAGATCGGACAGCAGTGCCGGCGGTTCGAGTGGTCGATCGATGTCGAGTTCGATGTCGCGGGTTCGCACACCGTTTCGATTGCCATCCTGATACACGCCGAACGTGATCCCCCGGTCACCGGCCTCGAATCGCAATGCCACGACCGCAGATCGACTGACGGCCTGGGCACGAGCCAGCGCCATCCGGCCAGCGAAGTACCGGACCGCCGCCAACCCGCGCGCACGATCCACGGAGATCAGAAGGCGGGGGGTCGATACAGAGGCAACCACGCACACGAGCGCGATGACGAAGATGGCTTCGAGGAGCGTGAAGCCACCTTCTTCACCGTGTTGGTGTCCCGAGCACTGGTGGCGCTCGCGGCTTCTACAGGCTAGTGAGCGTCGGCACCCTTCGCTGCGTCGCCCTTCATTGCGCCGACCGTCACCAGCGGCTTCAGCTTGAGGAAGTTCTTCTCGCCGATGCCTCGAACGTTCATGAGGTCTTCGGGCTTCTTGAACCCACCGTTCTTCTGGCGGTATTCGACGATGCGTTCGGCCATGGCTTTGCCGATCCCAGGGAGACCTTCGAGCTGCGAGGCGCTCGCGGTGTTGAGATTCACCGGCGTGCCTGCCGATGTCGAGACCGATGCCTGTGCGGACGCCGGCGTCTTGCGTGCGCCCGTCTGTGCCGCGGCCACCGCGACCGCACTGATCCCGAAGACCAGTAGAACCACCATCACTATGCGCGTCATGAGTCGACTCCAGTCCGCACCGGGCAGGCGCGACAGGTCGCCGCGCGGGAACGTGCGGAATCGTGACGTAACCGGCTGCGCGTCGAGCTGCCACCTCTGTTCCCTGTACGCGAAGGTCCCGGCGGGGACGCTGACGAAATAACGGCATGGGTGCACGTTAAGGGCCGCACAACCCGCCGGGACGCGGAGCCTTTCGCAAATGCGTGGCCGCGTCGTTCCCGCCATCGCTGATCGCGCAACATGCTGGAGACGAGAGACTTCTGTGAAGGCGTGTTCAGCGGCGTCAGTGCCTGCGATCTGCTTCGTCAACTGCAGTTAACTCTCTGGCCGCTGACGAACAACGTTGCGGTCTGTCGAGACGGATAGCGATGTTTCGTTGGTTGCCATTGTCGTTGACTCTTCGGTCAGCGCCTTGCCGTTGGCAGAAATCGTGTAGACGTCGACGCTGAACGGTTTGCCGTTCATCGTCAAGATCCAGACTCCAGTGCACCTGGTACCGATCGTGCCCTGCTGCGAGATCGGCCTCGCTCGGATCTCGGTTTCCTAAAGATCTCTGTGGACAAATGGAATCGCGGGCTCGTAGGCCACGAAATACCGCGACTCAGCCAGTGAAGAAGAGCGACTGCCTTTGGCAGGTCTTCTTCGGAGATCGTGGGGGTGCGAGGCTGTGGGACGCGGAGCCGCTGAAGCTCGGCACAGATCGTTCGAAACGGCGACGCCGCAAGATCGACGGAAGGAGTCACGAGCATGGCACAGGATGTCAACGTGGGACGTGAGATTCTCCCCATCCCAGATCAACCGTATCGGGGAGCCGTACCGTTCGACGCCAGAACTGCCGACGCCCCGAAGCAGGCGTTGCTGCACGCGCCGAAGAGTGCGCCGAATGTTGTGATCGTCCTGGTGGACGATATGGGCTTCGGTATCCCGAGCGCCTTTGGCGGCTGCGTGAACATGCCAACGACCGACCGGTTGGCAAAGGGCGGCCTGCGCTACACCCATTTCCATACAACGGCTCTGTGTTCGCCGACGCGTGCAGCCCTGTTGACGGGTCGCAATCACCACTCCGTGAATATGGGCGTCATCACCGAATTTGGCACGTCGTGGCCGGGCGCCACTGGGATGATCCCCAACACATGCGCCTCGATCGCCCAGATCCTCAAACTCAATGGCTACAACACGGGACAGTTCGGGAAGTGCCACGAGGTTCCCGCCTGGGAGCAAGGCATCTCCGGTCCGTTCGATCGATGGCCCACTGGGGCAGGCTTCGAGAAGTTCTATGGCTTCCTCGGCGGCGAGATGGATCAATTCGAGCCGGTCCTGTTCGACGGCACGACCCGCGTCGATCCGCCAAAAAAGCCCGAGGAAGGTTACCACCTCAGTGATGACCTCACCGACAAAGCCATCGGGTGGATCCGTGAGCAGCAGACGAGTACACCTGACCGGCCGTTCTTCGCATACGTCGCGTACGGCGCCACACACGCGCCGCACCAGGTGCCCGACTCTTTCCGTGGCCGGCACAAGGGTCAGTTCGACAAAGGCTGGGACAAACTGCGCGAGGAGACCCTTCAACGTCAGAAGAAGGCGGGCGTGGTGCCCGCGGACGCCAAACTGGCAGGCCGTCCCGAAGGCGTCAACGCGTGGGATGAATTGACCGCCGACATGATCGCCGCCCCTTGCCTGAGGCTCAGCTTGGTCTTACGATCGACTCATGCCTCGGGTGACTCTTCGGACCGAAACCGCCGACCGCAAGGAAGTGCAAGTGACGGAGTACATCTGCGATGTGGCGGACTGCCCGAACCCCGCCGAACATGTGCTCGGCTTCGCTCGCGAACTCGGCGCGTTTGCAGCCGTATGTGCGCCTCACAAGCGAATGCTCGATGGGAAGGCCGGCGGCGGGCCATCGCGCGACGTTGACTAATCTTCAATGATGTCGCACCGCTGACCGCACTCGCGCGATCCCTTTCGCGAGGATGTCTCCTATTACCCCGTCAAGAGAAGCTGACGTGGGAAGTTCTACTCCGGCGCGAGACGCCAGCCCACAGTCTGGTTGTGGGCCTGCAGTTGATCGCTCCATTCGAGCGCGCTGGTCCAATCGTCGAAGTCGCGATAGCCCAGCAACCGGCCGTTGACGTACCAGGCAACGACGGCCCTCTCCAAACGTGGAGTGATGACCGCGTGACACAGCAGACCGTCGTCGCGTCGCATTCTCCACAGGACGACCGGCTCGTTGAACGTCAATCGGTCTGGAGATTGAGGCACGTCCGCGGCGAGGCAAGGCTGATACCAGGCAAATGGGCCGCTTTTCTCAAGGAAGGTGTTATCGCGAAACGAAAAGGTCCCGCGCCGGAAGACAAAGGTGGCGACTGTCGCGGCATACACAAAGACCTCGCGATCTTCGCACCCGTGTTCGGCGCTCAGTGCTCCGACGTTGAATCACAGTGAACACGAGCGCCGAGGCGCATGCCGTGGTCTGGCCCGCGTGCGACGCGCCCGAAGGAGTCACTCATGGCGACACTAGCGAGGCGAACGACCCGAAAGCCGAAGTCGGCGGTACGGCCGGCGTCCGTGATCGGCAATCGGCCGCTCGCGAACATGGCGGCCTGCGTTGCCGACGCGAGCGCCGCCATTCGCGATCGCGACCCGGGGCCTGCCGATCCACGGCAGTTTGCCGATCTCATGACGCGCCTCACCCGCGCCAAGTCGAAGCTGGCGCCGATCTATCAGCAGGGCATGTTCGATCCGTTCGTGGCCACGCTGACCGCCCTTGGTGAAAACGAGTTCAAACAGATCCTCGCCTCCGATGTGAACGACGATCGCGCCGGTCGCCTGATGATGGACATCGCTCAGGCTCTCCTCCAGCCGGGCGAAGGGTTCCAGCACGCCGCCCTGCGCGCATTCCAGGAGCTCGTGAGCGATCTCTACGACGGGTTCCTCAGTGCCGAAGATCGGCGGGGCGTGAAGCCGCCAGATCGAGGCGTCACCGCGCCAATGGTCAAGTTCGGCGAACCGCGCTCGGGCCCGTACACATGGCCCATCGAGGCCACCGGGAGCTTCCGCGTCAGGGGCACGCCGGGCCCGAGCTCCGCGGTCGTGAGCCTGCCGCCCTCGAACGGACGCCTCGGGCTGATGGCCTGGTCGTCGATTGGCCACGAAACGGCCGGGCACGATATCCTCAGCGCCGACCGCGGGCTGAAGTCGGAGATCGCCGACACGGTGGCCAACGCCCTCAGTGCTGGAGGACTCAGAAGCCTGGCGGAATACTGGTCGGAACGGATCGACGAAACGGCCTCCGACGTGATGGGCATCCTGAACATGGGGCCCGCGGCCGGCATCGGTCTCATCGCCTTCTTCCGCGGCTTCGACGGCCTCCTGCGCAGCGACGGCCCTGCGGACGACCCGCATCCCGCCGACGTCCTGCGCGGCTTCCTCGCCTCAGCGACGGTGCGCCTGCTCGAGTTCGACGATCACAATCGCTGGGCCGACGTGATCCGCGCGGAAACCGTGAAGGATATGCGCCGCATCACGATCGCCGGGCGCGCAGTCACCCCGGCGCAGGCCGAAAAGTCTGCGACGATCGTCGCGCAGACGGTCGTGACGACGCGGCTGCGGAGCCTCGAACGGACACCGCTGGGCCGTATTCAGAACTGGCGGAATGCCGATGAGAAGATCGCCGATCGGCTGCGCGCCATGCTGATCGCGCAAGGATCGCTCCCGAACAACTTCGGATCGGACGCCTTCGCCGCGCATGCGGTGGCGGCAGCGGTGCTCGCAGCGCTTGCGGGCGAGGCGGCCATTCCCAATCTGCAGACGCGAATGATCAAGATGCTGAACGTGATGCACGATCAGAACGCGAGCTTCGGTCCCCTGTTCGTGAGCCAGCCGGGAAACATCAGCGCACACTTCGATTACAAGGAGCTGATGGAGTTGACCTCGTAATCTTCGTGCAATCGCGTGATGGCTCGTTCTCGTTCACATTTCCCGCGCACGCGCTCCAACGGCCGACTGCGATTCGCGGTACCACTCGACGGTGCTCTTCAGGCCCTGCTCGAATGTCACGCGCGGCTCGTAACCGAGCAGCCGGCGTGCCTTCCCGATGTCAGCCTGCGAGTCTTTCACGTCGCCCGCACGCGGCGGCCCGTACGCGGGTTCGATCCGGGCGCCGACCAGATCGCGCACCGTCCTGAACAGCTGATTCAGCGAGATGCGCCCACCGGTCGCGACGTTGATCACTTCCCCGCTCACACCGGCGGACTGGCTCGCCCGCAGGACGCCGTCGACCACATTCGCGACATACGTGAAATCGCGCGTCTGCTCGCCGTCGCCGAAGATCGTCGGCTGCCGCCGCTCGCAGAGCGCGCTGATGAAGAGCGAGATCACGCCGGAATAAGGCGAGGAGGGATCCTGACGCGGACCGAAGACGTTGAAGTAGCGAATCGTGACGGTCTCGAGGCCATAGAGCGACGTGAACAGCGCGCAATACTGCTCCACCACGAGCTTCTGCAACGCATACGGCGACAGCGGCGCGGTCCCCATCGTCTCCACCTTCGGCAGCGTCTCCGAATTCCCGTACGCGGAGGACGAGCCCGCATAGACGACCCGGCGCACGCGGGCATCCCTGGCAGCGACCAGCAGGTTCACCGACGCGTCGATGTTCGCCCGGTTCGAGGTGATCGGATCTTCGACCGAGCGGGGCACCGACGGAATCGCGGCCTGGTGAAGGACGCAGTCCACACCCTGCACGCCACGACGGGCGACGTCGAGGTTCGCGAGGTCGCCCTCGATGAACTCGACCTGCGGCAGATGCGCGAGGTTCGCGCGCTTTCCGGTGATGAGGCTGTCGACGACGCGAACACGTTCGCCGCGGCGGATCAGTTCTTCGCAGAGGTGCGAGCCGATGAAGCCCGCGCCTCCAGTCACGAGATATAAGGCCATGGAGACCGCTCCTATTGGGGGAAGCCGGCGCGAGGCAGACCCGGAAAGAGCTTCAGCGCGTTCTGGTAATAGAGCTTGCGGAGCACCTGGTCAGGCAGTCCAAGCCCGTAGAGTTTCCAGAACGCGTGATAGTCGCGGTAGTAGTCGAAGTACTCGTCATTGGTTTCGAAAACGCGCCAGTAATACGGGAATTCGTCGGGCTGATAGCTGTCCTTCCCGAACAGAATCCGATCCTGATACTTGATGAAGAAGTCGTGCGCGGCCCGCGGCTGACGTCCGAGGTCGTAGAGGATGGCGCCGACTTCCGTGTAGAGGTTCGGCATCTCGTCGAACATCTTCCCCAAGCGCGCGAGGTCGTTGGCGTGCCACCCCATATGCGCCGTGATGAACGTCGTCTTGGGGTTGCGCTTGAAGAGGCGATCGCGCTCCCCGTTCAGCTCCTCCCAGGTCGGGAACTGCGACGAGGGATACCGTCGATCGGGATAGAGCGCGAGCTCCAGCCAGCGCTCGTTGGTCAGGTTGATCGGCTGGAAGAACTCCTGCGGATCGGCGGTGTGAATGAAGATGGGGATATTGAGGCGCGCGGCCGTCTGCCAGATCGGATCGAGCTCGGGATCGTCGAGCTTGAGGCGCGAGCCGTCGCTCTTCTTCACGCGCAGCCCGAAGTTCTTCATGATCTCGCCCACGCCGAGCGCACCGGCCTTGGCGTCGGCCTCGAGTTGTCTAGCGGCGCGCTCCCCGAACCCGGGCGTGATGGTCTGACCCCAGTTGATCGTCGCAAACTGGACCATCCGGTTCTTGTATCTGCTTGCCTTGAGGGCGGCGATGCTCTGCACGAGGCGATCGCCGCTGACCCCTGACGCATTGACGAGGAGCTGCAGGTTCAACGGATCCATCGACTTCACGAGCGTCTCGAACTGCTGCTCGGAAATCGGGGCCGGCTGGTGGCTGTGAATGTCGATGACCGGGAACTTCGCACGCGGCACCGGGTGCTGAGGCACCACCAGGGTCGAATGCGGCTTGTACTCGCGGATGTTCGGAACGGGAAACTCGGGTGTGCGATCGGCGCCGGGGCGCTGCTGCAATGCACCCTGGCTTTGCGGGCCCTGTGGCGCTTGTGCGATGGTGGCGATCGCAGCCGCACCCACGAGGGCGGCCGCCGCAAGCACGCGTCGAGTGGTCATGAATCGATTGTATTAGGAATCAGGAAGCGGGAATCAGGAAGCAGGCCGGGGGCCAGCCTGATCCTGCTGACTCCTGTCTCCTGATTCCTCCTGATTCCTGCATCCTGATTTCTTGTTCTTAAGTGTCGCAGCCAGCCGATAAGCCGAATTCTGTTTCCGCCTTCGTCACGCCATAGCGCGACCCATTCGGGCCGCGCGACGGCGGACTACGGCGAGATGACAACCATTCCTCTAGGCCGGCGATCGCTCGCCGGCTCCAGCGACCTACCCGGTGACGTCAGACGGGCCGTCTGTCAGGCTTGCGCCAAAGTCACCCTATTTGGCCTTGCTCCGTGCGGGGTTTTGCCTGCCACCGACGTTGCCGCCGGCGCGGTGCGCTCTTACCGCACCTTTTCACCATTGCCGTCCGCCTTCGCGCCTTGCGGCGCGCCGGCGAGAGTAGGCTGTGTGTTTTCTGTGCCACTTTCCGTCAGGTTGCCCTGCCCGGGCGTTACCCGGCGCACTGCCCTGCGGAGTTCGGACTTTCCTCCCGCCTTCGCCCTTCGGGCTTCGGCGAGGCAGGCTCTGAAGCCCTTCCCGCGTCAACCCGGGTACGAAAGCCGGCGGTCGTCTGGCTGACTGCGACAGATCTATTTTCGCCTATCCGTCGACTTCCTGCTTGATTCCGTACTGTTCGAGCTTCTTGTAGAGATTGCTGCGGGGCGTGTCGATGATCTCGGCGGTCTTCGAGATGTTCCACGCATTCTCGCGCAGCTTCTGCACGAGATATGCGCGCTCGGCGGCATCTTTGAACGCGCGGAGCGTTGCCGGGCTTGCCGGCTGCGCGTCTCCACCCTTCGGTGCCGGTGCCGACTCGATGACGGGGGCCCGATACGCGTCGCCGTTGCGCACATCGGGAGGCAAATCGTCGGCGCGCACGATATCGGCCGGCGTCATGATCATCAGCCGTTCGACGGTGTTGCGCAGCTCGCGAATGTTGCCTCGCCAGCGGTAGCGCTGGAGCGCGTCGAGCGCGGCCGAGTCGAAGCGCTTCGGCTTGAGGTTGTGCTCCTCCGCCGTCCGCCTGGCGAAATGCTGGACGAGTCGCGGGATGTCCTCTCGCCGCTCGCGGAGCGGCGGCACCACGATCGGAATGACGTTGAGGCGGAAGTAGAGATCTTCGCGGAACTCGCCGCGCTCGATGGCCTCCTCGAGGTTCTTGTTCGTGGCCGCAATCACGCGCACGTCGACCTTGATCGTGCGCGCCGATCCCAGACGCTCGACTTCCTGTTCCTGCAGCACGCGAAGTACCTTGGCCTGCGTCTTCTGGCTCATGTCGCCCACTTCATCCAGGAAGATCGTGCCGCGATCGGCCTGCTCGAACTTGCCGACCTGCTTCTCGGTGGCGCCGGTGAACGATCCCTTTTCGTGGCCGAACAGCTCGGACTCGATCAGCTCTTCAGGAATCGCCGCGCAATTGACCTGCACGAACCGCTGGCCGGCCCGCGGGCTGTTGCGATGGATCGTGCGGGCAACGAGCTCCTTGCCAACGCCGCTCTCGCCAAGCAGCATCACAGTGGCATTGGTCGGTGCGGCGCGCGTCACCGCCTCGAGCACGGATCGCAGCGCCGGACTCTGGCCGACGATCTCGTACTTCGATTCCATCGCGATCTTCAGATCGCGGTTTTCCGTGCGCAGCTCCGACTGCTTCAGCACGTTCTGCAGCGTGACGATCACGCGCTCGCTGCTGAGCGGCTTGTCCAGGAAGTCGACGGCACCAGTGCGCACCGCTTCCACGGCTGTCGACGTCGTGCCGTGACCTGAGATCATCACCACCGGCAGCGTGTCGTCACGGGCGCGAAGCTGACGCAGGACCTCCATGCCGTCCATGCCGGGCATCTTGATGTCGAGCAGCACCACGTCGGGACGCTCGCGCTGCACGGTCGCCAGTCCCTCCTGCCCGGTTGCAGCACCGACGAACTGGTAGTCCTCGTACTCGAGGATCATCTTGAGCGAGTCGCGGATCGCGGCCTCGTCGTCAATGACTAGAACTTTCGGTTTCATCGAAGGCACGGGGATCGAACGGGTCAGTCGATCTTGACCGTATGGAGTTCGCGCCGCGTGATCTCGGGCTTGAAGACGTAGAACGCCATTGCTTCACCTGGACGCGCATGCGCGGTGAGACGACGATAGTCGTCGATCGATCGCACTGGCTGGCGATTGATTTCGAGCAGCACGTGTCCCCGCTCGATGTCGGCATCATACGCGGGGCTCATCGGCTCGACGCGTGAGACGATCACGCCTTCCAGACCCTTCGGAAGATTGAACCGCTGCGCGAACTCCGGATCGATTTCACGCACCGACATGCCGAGTGCCGGTCCTGGCTGATTCGAGGGCACGGCCACGTCGGAGGGCTGCGTCGGCAGGCGGCCTGGCGGCCGCTCCGACAACTTCACACCCACATTGATCGAGCGTCCGTCTCGCAGCACCTGCAGCGCCGTCATCGTTCCTGGCGCCCGCGACGCAATCGTCTGAATGAGCTCGTCGTTCCGCGCCACCGGCTTGCCGTCGACGGCGACGATCAGATCGTAGGGCCGCAGCCCCGCTCGCGCCCCAGGAGATCCGGCCGTCACGTCCTGAACCAGCGCTCCGTTTGACGTGCTCAGGTTCAGCGAGCGCTGGAGATCGGCGTCCACATCGCGAAGTGCGACGCCGATGTACCCGCGCGACACCCGTCCCTTCTCGCGCAGCTGCGGCAGAATCGCAGTCGCCTGATTGATCGGCACTGCAAACCCGATGTTCGACGCGCGCGAACTGATCGCCGCGTTGATCCCGATCACTTCACCGCGCGTGTTGATGAGCGGGCCGCCGCTGTTTCCGAAGTTGATCGCGGCGTCCGTCTGAATGTAGCGATCGAGCGACGAGGTGAACAGTTTGCGCCCGATGAAGCTGATGACCCCCACCGTGACCGTGTGTTCATAGGCGAGCGGGTTGCCGATTGCCATGACCCACTCGCCAACCCGCAATGAGTCGGAATTCCCGAGCACGGCGTGTGGAAGCGGACGCGGCGAATCGACCTTGATGAGGGCGATGTCGGTGTCGGGATCCGATCCGACGCGCTTGGCCTTGAAGGTCCGCCCATCCGCGAGCCGCACCATGATCCGGTCGGTGTCCTCGATCACGTGATGGTTCGTCAGGATCAGGCCGTTCGCGTCGATGATGAAACCGGTGCCTGCACCGCGCCGTGGGCCTTCGCGTTCACGTTCAGGGGAACGGCCAAACAGATCAGGCGCTTCGGGAAGCTGGAACTCGGATCGCCGTTTCGTCCGCGGGACGCCACGCGAACTGGCGTCGATGTTGACGACGGCCGGGTTCAGCGTGTCGGCGATGTCGGCGAACGAGCCGACGATCGGTCCGGTTGATGCAGTCAGCCTCGACCGAACAGTCGTGAGGCTGTTGGTCGGTGCGGATTGCGCTGGAGCCGGCATCATCGACCCAGCAACGATGAGCCCGACCAGGAACGAGACGGTCGCCACCAGGCACACCGTCACCAAGAGGAAGCGCCGAGGCATCAACGGACATTATAAGGCCCCAGGGCTCAGGCCTCAGGGCCCAGGCTCGGGGCCCCAGGGCTCGGGCCTCGGGCCTCAGAAGGCTTCAGGAAATGAGAGCCTTGAACTGGTCCTCGTCGAGCATCGGCACACCAAGCTCCTTTGCCTTGTTGGCCTTGGTGCCCGCTTCTGTCCCGACGATGACACCGGTCGTTTTCTTGCTCACCGACCCGGCGATCTTCGCGCCCAGGTTTTCGAGCGCCTCTGTGGCCTGCTCGCGACTCATCGACGCCAGCGTTCCAGTGATCACATAGGTCCGACCGGCCAGCGGGCGCGGCGCCGCAGCTGCCTGCCGCTCCTCTTCCGGTATTTCCATCCGCACGCCTGCCTGACGCAGGCGATCGACGAGCTCCCGATTGCGCGGTACGTCAGACCAGCTTTTCACCGACTCCGCGAGCACGGGACCGACCTCGTTCGTGTCCTGAAGCTGTTCGAGCGACGCCGTCGTGAGCGCATCCATCGACCCGAATGCCCGCGCGAGGACCTGTGCTCCTCGCTCTCCGATATGACGAATCCCGAGCCCGTAGATCAGCCGCCACAGATGGTTGTCTTTACTGCGCTCGATCTGCTGGACGACCTTGGCGGCGTTCTTCTCTCCGAAGCGACGCTCGATCGTCCTGCCGTCACTCCGCTGCGATGAACTCGTCAGCGTCGCCAGTTGTTCAGCGGTCAGCTCATACAGATCCGCGTAGTCGTGAACGAGACCATGCTCGATCAGCTGCGCGACCAGCGATTCTCCCAGGCCTTCGATGTTCATCGCCCCACGCGAGGCGAAGTGCTCGAGGCCACGCTGCAGCTTCGCCGGGCACGAGACGTTCTCGCAGCGCCACACCGCTTCTTCCTCCTCGCGATGCAGCGCGCTCCCGCATCGCGGGCAGGTCGTCGGCATCGCCCAGGGCTGCGAGTCCTCGGGACGCTTGCTCAGGACGGGGCCGACCACACGCGGGATCACATCTCCAGCCTTCTCGACGATGACCCAGTCCCCCTCCCGGATGTCCTTTCGTGCGATGTCGTCGGCATTGTGCAGCGTCGCCATCGACACCGTCGTGCCGCCGACGAACACCGGATCGAGCACCGCGAACGGCGTCACGGCGCCGGTGCGCCCGACGTTGACCGCAATCTCCTTCAGCTGCGTGGTCTTCTGTTCGGCGGGGTACTTGAACGCAACCGCCCAGCGTGGGAACTTGCTCGTCGTCCCGAGCCGGCGGCGGAGATCGATCGCATCGACTTTGATCACCACGCCATCGGTGTCGAATCCGAGCGTACGCCGCTCGGTGGCCCACGTCTGACAGAAGGCCCAGACGTCGTCGACACCGTGGCACGATTGCCAATGTGGCTCGACCGGCATGCCCCAGCGCGCCAGCAGCGTCAGCGTCTCTGTGTGCGTCGGAGGCCGCGAGCGTTCGTCGACCAGCTGGTAGGTGAACGACCGGAGGCCTCTCTTGGCGACGAGCGCCGGGTCCAGATTGCGAAGCGCTCCCGCGGCGGCGTTGCGCGGGTTCGCGAAGAGCGGTTCCTCGTTCTCCTCGCGTTCGCGGTTCATCTTTTCGAAGGCCTGACGCGGCAGATACACCTCGCCGCGAATCTCGATCCTCCCTGGCACCGGCTCGGACAGTCGCAGCGGGATCGCGCGGATGGTGCGCACGTTCGTCGTCACGTCCTCACCGAGTACACCGTTGCCGCGGGTGGCGCCGCGGACGAACCGCCCATCCTCGTAGGTCAACGCGATGCTCAAGCCGTCGATCTTGAGCTCGACGACGTAGTCGACGCGGTCGAGTGTCTGGCCGGCATCGGCCAGGCCTCGTCGAACGCGTTCGTCGAACGCCCGCAGTTCCGCCTCGTCGTAGGCGTTGTCGAGGCTCAACATCGGCTCGGCGTGCTGCACGTTCTGAAAGCCTTCGCTGACGCGTCCGCTCACGCGTTGCGTCGGCGAATCCGGTGTCACGAGCTCCGGGTGCTGGGCCTCGAGCTGCCGGAGCTCGCGCATCAACGCGTCGAATTCGGCGTCGGCGATCTCCGGCTGATTCAGGACGTAGTAGAGCTCTTCGTGACGACGGATTTCGCGACGGAGGTATTCGATTCGTTCAGCCGGGTCCATGGGAAAGACGTGTAATGCAAAATGCAAAATTCAAAATGCAAAACGAAACGGCTACAACTCTTTTGCATTTTGCATTTTGAATTTTGAATTACACCTACCGATCTCGTGAGACCACGTAGTCAGGAAGGTACATCAAGGCGTCTCGCGCTTCGGAAGGCGGGAACGCGTACAGCGTTTTCTTGGCGCGCTCGACATACTCGAGGGCCACACGTTGCGCGTAATCGATCGAACGGCAGTGCGCAAGCATGGTCCGTATCTCGAGCCATTCGTCGAGGCTCACATCGCGAGAGGTGACGACCTTGCGGAGCAGCGCCATGGCGCGCGCATCGCCGCGCTCGCGCAGGTGAATCACAGGAAGCGTCATCTTGCCCTCGCGAAGATCGCCGCCGACCGGCTTCCCGAGGGCGCCCGGCTCGCCGGTGAAATCGAGCAGATCGTCGACGATCTGAAACGCCATCCCGATGTTGAGCCCGTAATCCCACAACGCTTCCTGCTGCTCGCGTGTGGTCGGTCCGAGCATGCCGCCGATGCGCGCGCAACCGGCGAAGAGATACGCCGTCTTCCGCTTGACGATATCGAAATGCTCTTCCTCGGTCAGATCGACCGAGCCGTTCTTGGTCAGCTGGTAGATCTCGCCCTCGACGATGCGCAGCGTCACGTCACACAGCAGCCGGATGATCTCGAGGTTGTCCTGCGTCAACGCCAGCGACATCGACTTGAGATAGAGGAAGTCGCCGAAGAGCACCGTGATGTGATTCCCCCACCGCGTATGCACGGCGTCGCGTCCGCGCCGGAGCTCCGCTTCATCGATGATGTCGTCGTGCACCAGCGTTGCGGTGTGAATGAACTCGAGGACGGACGCATACAGGACCGCCCGTTCACCGGTGTAGCCGGCCATGCGTGCGGTCATCAGCAGCACGGCGGGGCGAATCCGCTTCCCTCCCCCATCCTGAATGTAGTTGCCGATCGTCGGGATCAACGCGACTTGCGACTGCACGTGACGGGCGAACTCGCGCTCCACACCTCGAAGGTCGTCGCGAATCGGCTCGAACAGCTGCGCAAGAACGGCGGCGGAAGGTTTCTGCGCGGTGGGATTCAAGCTGCACGATCAGAACACATCCGCGCGCGGAGTGTCAACGCGAGCGACGCCCTAATCCGTGTGGCCTGTTGGAGTTACGGGATGAAACAATCGCGCAAAGTTCTTTGAAGTCGCCACCTCGATCGCGTCGATCGTCGTGCCCCTGAGATCGGCGATGACTTGAGCAACGCGTACGACGTGGGCCGGCTCGTTGCGCTTGCCACGATGAGGCACGGGCGCGAGGTACGGACTGTCGGTCTCGACCAGCAGACGATCGAGTGGCACGAGCCGCGCGACTTCCTGCAACTCGAGCGCACGCGGGAACGTCACGATGCCGGCCAGCGACAGATGAAAGCCGAGGTCGAGACCACGCTTCGCCATGTCGCGGTCGCCCGTGAAACAGTGAAAAACGCCGCCGATGTCCCCGGCGCGCTCGTCCCGGAGAATCTGGATCGTATCCGCGTCGGCTTCGCGCGTATGAATCACGACCGGGAGCTTCATTTCGCGCGCCAGCTGAAGCTGCACGCGAAACACGTCGCGCTGCACGTCGTGCGGTGAGAAGTCGTAGTGATAGTCCAGTCCGATCTCGCCGACGGCTCGCGCCAGAGGTTCGGACTGAACCGCGCGTCGAACTGTGCGAACGGCTTCGTCCGGATCGCTGGTGAAGTGAGCGGCCTTGTGTGGATGAACGCCGATGGAAAAGCGGACCGCATTCCACGCGGCCGAGACGGTTGCCGCACGCGCGCGCTCGGCCTCGTCCTCGGCTCCGAGGATGACGAGCGCCCCGGAGACGCCTGCGGCCTGGGCCCGCGACACCACGGCCCCGAGGTCCCCGCTGAACTCGTCTCCCGCGAGGTGACAGTGAGAATCGATCACCGTACTCGCGAACCGGCGGGGAGATTCGGGTCGACCGCGACGAGCGACGGCAGCCCTCCTTCCGGACTCGCGGCGAGTACCATGCCGTTGGACTCGATGCCCATCAACTTGGCCGGCTTGAGGTTCGCAACGATGACGATCGTACGGCCGACGAGTTGTTCGGGCTGATACGCCTCGGCGATGCCCGCAACGATGGTCCGCTGCTCGGTCCCGACGTCGACCTTCAGCTTGATCAATTTCTTTGATTTCGGTACCGCTTCGGCCTCGAGCACCTTCGCCACACGCAATTCGACTTTCATGAAATCGTCGATCGGAATCCGTCCATCAGGGCTCGCCGGCGGCGGTGCCGCTGGTGTCGGTGTCTCAACCGGCCGGGTGATCGCGGGTGCGGCTGATGGACTGGCACCACTCGGGGGTTTCTCCTCCACGGTAATCTCCTTGGCTCTCTCGTCGCTGCGCGGCCACAACGCCGCGCCCTTGATGATCTGCCGCTCGCCGTCCGCCCGCCAGCGGGCGTCGTGATCGAACCGAAGTTCAGACGGCGGTCTTCGTTCCCCCACACGCCGGAGGATCTCAGCGCTCGAGGAGGGTATCACCGGCATCAGCAGTACAGCCGCCACGCGGATCGCCTCGACGACATCGAAGAGGACGGCACTGAGGCGATCGGCGCTCGATGCGTTCCTGGCAAGCGTCCACGGAGCGGTCTCGGCGATGTACTCGTTGGCAGCGTCAACGATCTGAAACGCAGCGGCCGCAGCCTCGTGGAGCGCGTACGACTTCATGGCAGCACGGTATCGACCCACAGCCGCATCTGCGACCTGGGCCAGCCTGCCGCCATCACCCGCCGGCATGACATGCGAGTCACGGTACTTCTCTGCCATCGCTGCGGCACGCGAGACCAGGTTGCCGAGATTGTTGGCGAGATCGACGTTATACCGCTCCTCGTAGCGCTCCCACGTGAAGTCGCCGTCTCCCCCGTACGAGATCTCCTTGGTCAGATAGAGGCGCAGCGGATCCGGTCCGAAGCGGCGGGCGACATCGGTTGGATCGACGCTGGTTCCCAACGATTTGCTCATCCGCTGACCGCCATAATTCACCCAGCCGTGTCCGAAGACCTGCTTGGGAAGAGGCAGCCCTGCGCTCATCAACATGGCGGGCCAGAACACGGTGTGAAAGCGAGTGATGTCCTTGCCGACGATATGCAGACCGGCCGGCCACCACTTGGCGAACTTCGCTTCGTCGGTTGCATATCCAGCGGCTGCCGCGTAGTTGATCAACGCGTCGAACCAGACGTAGACGACGTTGTCCTGTGCGAACGGCAGCGGAATGCCCCACAGTTGTCCCGCGCGGCTGACGGAGATGTCCTCGAGGCCAGCCTCGAGCAACCGCAGGATCTCGTTGCGGCGCGGATGGGGCTCCAGGAATTCGGGGTGAGCCTCGAAGTGCCGGAGAATCCGATCGCGGTATTTCGACAACCGGAAAAAGTAGTTCTTCTCGCGGATCCACTCGGGTGTCAGTGTCGGATGCAGCTCACATCTGCCGCCGACGAGATCCTTCTCCTGCTTGAAGGCTTCGCACGATACGCAATACCAGCCCTCGTAGATGCCTTCGTAGATGTCGCCCGCGTCGTAACTCCTCTGGGCGAGCGTCTGCACGGCGGCGCGGTGACGCGGCTCGGTGGTGCGAATGAAATCGTCAAACGAGATGTCGAGCTCCCGCCAGACCGCGCGGAATTCGCGCTCCATCTGATCGCAATACGCCAGCGGATCGAGTCCTTGCTCGACCGCCTTCTTGTACACGTTCTGCGAATGCTCGTCGTTGCCCATCATGAAGTACGTCTCGATGCCGCAGAGACGGCAGTGACGGGCGATGACGTCGGCCGTGATCTTTTCGTAAGCGGTCCCGAGATGCGGACGGCTGTTGACGTAGTCGATGGCGGTGGTCAGAAAGAACGGCACGGGTCAGCGTGAAAGATAAGCCGTGGAAGCAAGCGCCTGGATTTCCTTGACCGGACGGCCGAGCTCGTTTGCCAGGCGCAGGCAGTCCTCGAACTCGGGTGACACGTTGACGATTTCACCGCCGCGGCGTGCCACTTTGACGCGAACGGGGCCGACTGCAGTCTCGACGGTCACGACCTCGCGATCGAGACATTCGCGCGACATATCCCGGTAGCGAACGCCTATCGTTGTCGTCTCGCGGAAGATCGTTCCCGTCAGGAGCGCTCGCTTCTCCGGAGGCGCGATGACGGTGACGAGCGTGCCCGGGCGACCTTTCTTCATCTGGATCGCCGTGTAAAACACGTCGAGCGCGCCCTGGCCCAACAACCGGTCCATCAGCACCCCGAAAATCTGCGGGTTCATGTCGTCGATCTCGGCCTCGAGGACGACGACCGTCTGGTGCGCGGCGGCTGCGTCCGACTCCCCGATGATCACCCGAAGCACGTTCGGCGTGTCGTGGAAGTCGCGCGTCCCTGCGCCGTACCCGATCGCGCTCACGCGCATCGCTGGCACGGGTCCATAGGCCTGCGCGTATGACGTCACGAGCAGCGCTCCTGTAGGCGTCACCATTTCGGCCGGCTGCGGGCCGGAGTACACCGGCGCACCTGCCAGCAGTCGAAGCGTAGCGGGTGCTGGCACGGGGTACAGCCCGTGTGCCGACCGAATCGACCCGCTGCCGACATTCAACGGTGACGACACGATGCGCTCGACCTGAAGCTGCTCGAGCGCGAACACACTGCCGACGATGTCGATGATCGAATCGAGGGCACCGACTTCGTGCAGGTGCACGCGATCGAGCGACGTGCCGTGAATCGCGGCTTCGGCCTCGCCCAGTCTCACGAACAACTGCCTGGCGCGATCTTTTCCGGCACGGCTCAAGGCGGAGCGATCGATTAACGCGGCAATCTCCGCCAACGTTCGATGACTGTGCACCACCTGGTCACGATCGTGTTGGTGCGCGTCCCCGTGCTGATGAACGTGATCGTCGGCGTGATCGTGCGCGTGTGAGTGCTCGTGACTGTGCTCGTGACCGCGCGAATGACTGCGCGCGTGACTGGGCGCGCCGGCGGCAGCGTGCACCTGAGCGTCCTCGCCGCGCACACAGAACTTCGTGGCCGTGACACCGGCGCGCGCGACGCGCTCGGTCCAGACGATCTCGGGCGAGAGCGCAAGACTCCCGAGCGCGCGTCGCACCTCGTCCAGTGGCAGACCGGCATCGATCAACGCGCCCAGCAGCATGTCCCCGGAGGCACCGGAGAAGCAGTCCAGATACAGGGTCTTCACGTCCCGTCAATCTTATCAGCCGGGCGCCGCTGTCGCCGCAGCGCGACGCTGCCCGATTCGACCAGCGAGTAGTAGCTCTGATCGGCAAGGATGATGTGATCGATGACGTCGATGCCCATGACGTCGCCGGCGTGCACCATCCGCGAGGTCAGCACGAAGTCGTCCGGGCTCGGCGTTGGATCGCCGGACGGGTGATTGTGAAACAACACGATGGCGGCGGCGGCGCTGGCGGCCGCTTCACGAAACACCTCTCTCGGTTGCACGACCGTTGCGTCGAGCCCGCCGATTGACACGATCTTCGTTCGAATGACGCGGTGTTTCGTGTCCAACATGACGAGGCCGAACTGCTCGACCGCGGATGCTCCATACAGCGGGAGGAGGTACGCCGCGAGCGCGCCAGGCGAGGTGAACCGAGGCCGTTCAACCGTGTCTCGTACGAGGGTGCGTCGACCGAATTCGACCGCGGCCATCACTTGGGCCGCGCGCGCACGGCCGACGCCGCCGACTGCGCGCAAGTCGCCGGCGCCAATACGCGTGAAACCGTGAAGACCGCCGACGAACTCGATCAGACGGTTGGCCATCTCGAGCGCGCCGCAGCCGCGCACGCCGCCACCGAGTACGAGCGCCAGCAATTCGTTGTCGCCGAGCGCGGCGACGCCCAATCGCTCCAGCTTCTCGCGCGGCCGATCGTGTGGCGCGACATCTTTCATCTATACTCAGTCCTTCATGCGATGCCGGTTTCGACTCGGTGCGGCGTGCCTGATCATGGTGTTCGTCGCCCCCGCCTGTGGCACACCCCCGCACAAGGAAATCGATCAAGCCCAGGGCGCGATCGACGCCGCCCGTGCCGCAGGCGCCGACCGCTATGCCTCGACCGAGTACGCCGCCGCGCAGACCGCGCTCAAGCAAGCCAACGACGCCGTCACCGACCGCGACTATCGGCTCGCGCTCAATCACGCGCTCGAAAGCCGCGAGCAGGCGCAGAACGCGGCGCGCACCGCTGCCGATACGCGCGCGCGTCTGCGCGGCGATGCCGAACGCGCGCTGGCCGAAGTCAGTTCGCTCATCGACCAGACTCGCGATCAGCTCGGAACGCTGACGCCGGCGCGCGCACGCCGCGGCAAACAGGCGCTCACTGTCTACGGCGGAGAGGTGCAAAAAGCGAGCAAGGCCATCCAGGCGGAAGACTACGAGGGCGCGCAGCGCACGCTGCTGGGCGTAAAAGAAAAGATTCGTCTGATGATGGCGCCGCCGGCTGGCCCAGGCACGACGCAATCTTCGCGACGCAAGAAGTAGGTCGAGTACGCAGATCGCGCAGTACGCGGGCCGGCTAAAGCCGGCCCCTACGAGCTACCAAAGCCACTGGCCGTCGAGCACGATCTCCGCCCATCCGGTCAGATAGACCCCATCGTCCTCCCACTCGACGCGCTGGGTTCCGCCGGGAGCGACCACGTCGACCGTGCGAGCCGCGCCACCATGAGCGGCAGCCGCCACCGCCGAGGCAGTCGAACCGGTCCCCGAGGAGGTCGTCGGTCCCACACCGCGTTCCCAGATCATGATGTGGACACGATCGCGCCCTTCCACCTGCGCGAACTCGACGTTGGTGCCTTGCGGAAACATCTGGTGCGTCGACAGAGCCGGGCCCAGCCGCTCGAAGCGCTGCGTGCTCGGCAGGGGGCCTAGTACGACGCATTGCGGGTTGCCGATCCGCAGGATCGAAGCCGTGATCCTTTCTCCGGCAGCGGTGATCGAGGCTTCGTGCAGATCGGCCGGTTGCCCCATCGAGGCCCTGAACGTGTAGCGCTCGCGATCTTTCGAGAGCAACTCCAGCGTTTTGACGCCCGCATCCGTATCGATCGTCAGCGTCGCTCCTGGAGCAAGACTCTGCGTGCGGACGACCAGCGCGGCCAGACACCGCATGCCGTTGCCCGACAGCTCCGATACACTGCCGTCGGCATTGAGCAGCTTCATCGTCGCGCCACGATCGCGGAACTCGTAGACCATCACGCCATCGGCGCCGATTCCGTGATGGCGGTGGCACATCGCACGAGTCAGGGCGGACAGGCCTTCATGGACGTCTGAAGCGGGAACACACAGAAAGTCGTTCCCGTACGCGTGTGCCTTGACGACTCGGACTGCGGGCATCAGGGGATCGTGAAGGCGTCGAAGACGTATGTGAACCCTGCGGTGAACCCGATGCTCGGATCGCGGCTCGTGATGCCAGCCAGGATTGCGGCGTCGGCCCGCCAGCCGCCGATCGTGTAGCGCAGACCGACTCTCACCTGGCCGCGCGACCCGGTCCCCGGTGGCGGGGCGCCTGCCCTCGTATCGATCTGGCCATTGATCTCGGCGACGACCTCTGCCGGCTGCGTGATCGCACGGGCAAGCGAAAAGCCGTATGCCAGGACGTCGTTCTGGCGGTCGCCACGAGTCGGATCGCCAAGAATCCCGAGCCCGATGTTACCGACGACGCGGACGGAGCGTACGGTCTTGCCGCCGATGACGGTCGCGAAAAAGTCGGTGGTGTCGAGGCCCAGGCCGCTTTCATTCGATGCATTCGGAAGCTTGGTGGCGAAGCGGACGCCGAAGGCGGGTCGAGATCCGGTCTCGGCGGCCACGCGGATCTTCATGGCGATCACGGCGTCCTCGACATCCGACGTGCTGTCGCCGGTCACCGTGAGCATGTCGGAGAGCGGCGCCGGACTGCGGTCGGAAATCGCGAGGCGGTTGTAGAAGCCGCCATCGATCTGGACTTCTGCGATCGAACTGACGCCGATGCTGACGCCGACGAGCGGCACGCGTAGCAGGTTCCCGCCGAGCCCAGACGCCGGGTAGAAGATGTCCTGGCCGTAGTCGAATCCCCCCTCAATCAGGAGGCGGCCGGCGCCAATGGTTTCCGGATCTTCGGTAACGAGCGGACGCTGCTGCGCAGACGCCGCCACAGGCAGCAGCAGCGTGACCGCTGCCGTAATGAACGCATGTCGCATCAGAATTGTCGTGTGCTGTCGACGAGCACCGTCACCGGTCCATCGTTGACCAGTTCGACGTGCATCATCGCCTGGAACTGCCCTGTGGCCACGGGGACTTTGGCCGCCTGCAATTCTCTCACGACTGCCTCGTACATCGCGCGCGCTAATTCCGGCGGCGCCGCCTCGTCGAACGAGGGACGCCTCCCTTTGCGCATGTCGCCATAGAGCGTGAACTGCGACACGACGAGTACCGCGCCGCCGGCGTCCACGACCGATCGATCCATGGGTTTGCCGGCTTCACCCTCGAAGACTCGCATGTCACGGATCTTGCCCGCCACGTACTTGGCGTCAGCGTCGCTGTCTTGCCGGCTGACGCCGAGGAGCACGAGCAACCCGACGCCGATCTCGCCGATGAGCGTGTCGCCCACGCGCACGCGCGCCGAGGTCACGCGCTGAACGACGGCTCGCATATGACTCCCGACCCCTTTACTGCTGGATCTGAATCAGCGGCGCCGATTGTTCTTCGAGACGAATGGCCACGCTGTCTCGCAACTCGCCGCTCGGGTTCAGGCGCGTGTCGAGCAGGTGCCGCGGCATGACGTTGGCGAGCGCCTTGAGCATCGACTGCTTGACACCCGGATGCTCGACCTCGAGGTCCATGATCAGCCGCTTCACCCGCTGGCGTTGCAAGCTCAGATCGCCGCACGCGGGGCAGCAGCAGCCGATGATCGGCAACCCCACTTCCTTGCAGTAGAGGCGTGCCTCGTCTTCACCTACATAGGCAAAGGGACGAATGACGACATGCTCGCCGTTGTCCGAAACGAGCCGCGCGGGCATCGCCTTGAGCGCGCCGGCGAAGAACAGGTTCAGGAGGAGCGTCTCGATGAAGTCGTCCAGGTGATGCCCGAGCGCGATCTTGCTGGCGCCCACTTCCGTCGCGATCCGATAGAGCACGCCGCGGCGGAGCCGTGCGCACAACGAGCACGGCGTCGCGTTCGAGTCGAGCAGATCGTCCATGACGTCGCCGATGGCGGTGTGCTCGATGCGGTATTCCCAGCCACGTTCTTCGCACGCCTTCGCGATCGCGCCGTGCTTGAAATCCTTGTAGCCGGAGTCGACGTTGACGGCGATCAGGTTGAAGCGGATCGGCGCCCGCTTCCGCAGGTTGTCGAGCGTCTGCATCAGCGCCCAGCTGTCCTTGCCGCCGGAGAGGCCGACCATGATGCGGTCGCCGTCTTCGATCAAGTTGAAGTCGGTGATCGCTTTGGTCGTCTTCTTTGCGACGCGGGCTTCCAGTGGACTTCGATAGGACATATCTAAGTGTAGGCCGGGTCTTGCCTCCTAGACCCGGCGCGCGCTAGACGGGAATGAGATCATCTGCGGAAACCACGCATTCGGGCAGGAGCAGTGGCGCCAAGAGCTGCCCGCGTTGATGTCGTTGGAGGCTCTGATACGTGCCGCCTCGTGGCGAGGAGTACCGGAGCAGCACGTTCTCGTTGAGATCGACTACCCAGTACTCGGGCACGCTGGATCGAGCGTAGAGCGATGCTTTGACATCGCGGTCGTAGTCGATCGACGAATCAGAGACTTCGACGATCAGCAGAATGTCGGCCGGTGCGGCCTGCCGAGACGCGTAGAAATCCGGGCGCGGTCGAAGCAGCACGAGATCGGGCCCTGGCGCGTTGAAGAGATTGAGGACGACCGCACCTTGCACGCGAACGATTGCTGACTCGCCCGCCTTCATCACGAACGCCCGGGTCGCCCGATCGACGCTTGCGTGATGACGAGGCCCGGTCGTCATCTTCGTGACGATCTCGCCGTCGATGAGTTCGACACGGCCACCGGTGAGGAAGATCCCCGCCCGGTCCATCCGCTCGTAATCGTCCACGGTGAAGCGCCGTCTGCTGACTGCGACCGACATAGTCTTCGAGCCATCCTAGCACGCAGCTGAAGCAGGCCGCGTGCCGCGGTCCGCCTGAAGGCGGACCCTGCGACTATTGCTCCAGGACCGTGGCGACCTCGTACAGCTTGGGCACGTTCGCGGTCGGGTCTACGGCCTCCCGCATCAGCCCTCTCAGGTTCACGAGATCGGAGACGACCTTGAACGTGCGTGACAGGCCGTACTTCGATTGCCCGAACTGACGCGACCGATGGTTCACGACGGTCTCGGTGACCCGCCCTCCGAGCTGACTCGCGAGCGCCGGCAGGTAGCGGTGGCTTCCCGGCCGGAGCTTGAGCGGCTTGACGACCTCCGCTCGAAACACTTTCAGCGAGCACCCGTTGTCGTGAATGCGCACGCCGCTCACGATCCCCAGGAGCCAGTTGGCGGCGACCGAGGGGACGTGACGCGTCAGGAAGTCGTCCTTCCTGTCCTTCCGCCATCCGCACACGATGTCGAAGTCGTGTGCCATGACCAGCAGACGTGGGATATCGGCTGGATCGTTCTGGAGGTCGCCGTCGAGGGTCACGATGAAACGCCCTCTTGCGTAGTCGAAGCCGGCCGCGAACGCTGCCGTCTGACCGAAGTTGCGCACGAAGCGAATCACCCGCACGCGCGGGTCGTGCCGTTGCAGGTCCTCGAGCACGCCGAACGTCCGATCGCGGCTCCCATCGTCGACGAGGATGAGCTCGTACGCGATGCTCGTGGAGCGAAAAACCGCGGTGATCTCCTCGAAGAGCGGCCGAACGTTCGGCTCTTCGTTGTAGAGCGGCACGACGATCGAGAGCTCGGGTGCGGATGTCATTTGGCTCGCGCCGCCTCGAGGCGGCGGCGCCGCCGACGCAGGATGAACCAGAGAAGGGCGCCGATCACAATCATCCCCGCAAGCCCGGACGCGATGACCGTGCCCTTGGTCTTCATCAACTCGACTGCCGCATCGCCGTAATAGATCGCGAGCATGCCAAGCGCCAGATATCGGACTCCCCGAGCGGCGGCGACGGCCGTGACGAACGAGAGCGGACGAACCTCGGCGAGACCTGCCGCCAGCACGAACAGCTTGAACGGCGACGGCGGAGGCAGCAGCGCCGGTACTATCAGCGCCAGCAGCCCATGTCGCTTGTACATGTTCAGCGCCCGCTCGATGCGGCTCGACGAGAGCCGCTTGTGCAGAAAGGTCTCACCTCCCTTTTCGGCGAGGTAGTAGATCGTGAAGCAGCCGGCGACCGACCCGAGCGTTGCCATCAGCGCGTAATAGGGCATCCGCTCCTTGTGCTCGATCACCATCAGGACGACGAGTACATCGATGATCTGCGGGAGCGACAGAAACGACGAGTCGAGAAATGCAACCGTGAACAGTCCGGGGCCGCCCAACACCAGAGCGAGGGAGTTGAGCCAGATGATGAAAGCGCGCAAGAGGTGAGGTGGTGCGCTATTCTGGGCGCAGTGTCGTGATTATAGCCCGCGAGCGTGATCGGTCGTCGGACCGTGCCGCGCGTTCAATCGAGTACGGACTGGCGGCGACGGCCGCGATCGTCGCGCTCGGCGCGTGGATCGTCTACCTTCGCGCAGGGCTCGTGCTCAGCCACTATGATGCCAAAGCGCATCTCGTGGTCGCCCGGCGCGTCATCGACAGCCTGACACCAGGCTGGCGGCAACTCGGCGCCGTGTGGCTGCCGCTCCCCCATCTGATCCAGGTTCTCCCCACGCAGGTCGACATCCTGTATCGCACCGGCGCCTTCGGATCGCTGATCTCGATCGCCTGCTTCGGCATCGCCGCGTGGGCGACCGCACGACTCGTCTTGAGAGCCACCGGTTCACCCGTCGCAGCCGCCACATCGACGATGCTGCTGGTGCTCAATCCGAATCTCCTGTACGTGCACGCCACCCCGATGACCGAGCCGCTGCTCATTGCGGCGACGCTCGTCTCGGTGTTGTGGCTCTACGAATGGCTGGCCGACTCACCCGAGACCGACAGTCCGATGCGAGTCGGCTGGGTGCTCTTCGCGGCCGCGTGGACGCGGTACGAGGCATGGCCGATCGTCGCCGCCGCCATCTGCGCGGCGGGGATCGTGCTGTGGACGCGTGGCCTGCCGGCCGCCGCGATCGCGAGACAGCTGTGGCGACTGGCGCGCTGGCCGGCGGCGGCGGTTGCGCTGTTCCTCATCAACAGTCGCCTCACGGTCGGCGCGTGGCTCGTGTCGGGCGGCTTCTATGTTCCCGATCCGACCTACGACGGGCTCGCGGGCAAGACGCTCCTCTCGATCTGGTGGGGTACGCATCGGCTTGGTGGATATGTGATCGAGATCGTCGCGCTGGCGATGGCCGGACTGATCGTCGTTCGAGCCCTGGCCCGTCGTCACGATTCGGCGCTGCTGGTCACGATCGCACTCTTTGCGTCGGCGGCCGTCCCGTCGTTTGCGTTCTACGAAGGACATCCCTTCCGCATTCGCTACATGCTGCCGCTGGCGTGCGCATGTATCCCGCTTTGCGGCCTCGCGGTTGGGCGACTCTCTCGCCCTGCCCTGCGTACCGCCCTCTCTGTGCTGCTCGTCGGCTCGGCGCTGTTCGAGTCTCCACCATGGGGACGACAGGCGCCGCTGTTGCTCGAGTCGCAGCTCGATGCGTCGAACAGCGCCGGCCGTCAACAGGTGACTGCGTGTCTGGCGCGTCAGTATCATGGCGAGAAGGTGCTGGCGAGCATGGGCTCGCTCGCACACTACATGCAGGAGCTCTCAAACCAGGGTTTCGCGCTGACCGACTTCATTCACGAAGGCAACGGTGTGCTCTGGGATTTGGCGCTCGAGACGGGCCCCGCGCCGCATGCAGGATGGATGCTGGTCGAAGAACAGGCCGAAGGGGGCGACGTGCTGGCCGAGCGCATCCGCCGCGACCCGTCGTTCACGCATGACATGAGACGCGTGTGCGAGGGTGGCGGCGTGGCGTTATACAGACGGGAGTAATGGAGAATTCAGAATGCGAAATGCAAAATGCAAAAGCGTTGCTTATCGCGTTTTGCATTTTGCATTTTGACTTTTGCATTACAGCGTCAGAACCTGAACCCGAACGTTCCGTTATACGTCCACCCGCCGAGATCGATCTTCGGTCCGGCGAACGAGTTATCGAGTGTGCCCTCGGCGCTCTGATAGCGGATCTCGAAGCCGGCGCTGAACGTACGGCTGGCGCCACGAATGCCACCGACTACGACGGGACCCACATCCGCGCCAGTGTTCACGAACGAGTCGCGGAAGACAGCGCCGTTGTTGTTGAAGTCGATGAAGTCCCCGGTCTCGCTGTAGCGCCACGCGATCACGGCGAGGCCGGCGCCGATGTACGGCTGAAATCCGACGTGGCGTCCAAGCGGCAGCAAGCGAACACTGAACGTCGTAGGCACGGTCCGGAGTCTCATATCCGAGACGATTTCAGTCCCGTCGTTTGCCTGGAAATTTTGATAGAACGTCGGGACAGTACGCCGGGAGAAGCTCAGGCCGATGCCGCCTTCGAGGAAGTCGCCCACCGGAAAGAGCCACTCGCCTCCTACCGAGGCCGTGTCGAAGTCGCTGAGATTGAAAACGAGAAAATTGCGATTGGCGACGAGCACATCGCCGGCCGTTCGCGAGTCCTCGCCATGAGGCGCGAAGTATCCGATCGTGAAGTTCACAGTCTGCTGCTGCGCGTGGGCCGTCCTGGCGCCGACGAGCATCGCCGCGCACACGATTCCACTCGCGATGAATCTGTTCAACATGTGATGTCTCCCGCTCACGTTGCGAGCTCTACGGGCGCGGGGAGTGCAGGTTGGATGCCAGCCAAAACCGCGCAGAGACGCGCAGCTAAACGACAGGGTGTTGCGAGGAGGGGTCAGTTCGTCCGGTTTCGACGACGTTCCTTCACGCCGCGAATGACGTCGAGCATCGCGTCATGAATGTGACCATTTGATGCCACGAGATGCGCGGCGGCCGGGTTGAACGGTGATCCATCCATCCCGGTGATGCGACCGCCGGCCTCGGCGGCGATGAGCGCGCCGGCCGCAACGTCCCACGGTTTCAGATGCTGTTCCCAGAAGCCCTCGAAGCGTCCGGCCGCGACGTAACACAAGTCGAGCGCTGCCGATCCCAGACGGCGAACGGCGCGGGCGCTGCCCAGGAAGGCGCCGAACATCTCCAGGAGATCGCCGGTCTGTTTGTGCGCGTCGTACGGAAAGCCGGTCACGAGCAGCGAATCGAGGAGCGCGCCGGTCGACGAGACACGCAGTGGAATGCCGTTGACGAAGGCGCCGACTCCGCGCTCCGCGGTGAAGAGCTCACGCCGCGTCGGGTCGTACACGGTGCCGACTTCAGCGATGCCATCGATCTCGAGTGCGAGCGACGCGCAGAAGATCGGCAGGCCGTGCGCGTAGTTGGTCGTGCCATCGAGCGGATCGAACACCCAGCGGTAGCGCGACGACACGCGCTCATCGGGCCGGCTCAGTTCTTCTGCGAGGATGTCGTGCTCGGGGAACCGCTCCGCGATCACGGCGCGGCACACGCGCTCGCACTCGAGGTCGACTTCGGTGACGAGATCGATAGTGCCTTTCTTGGCGACGTGAAAGCCCGATTCGCGCCGGGCCATCTGGATCTCGCCCGCCCGCAGCACAATCTCGACCGCGGTCGAGAGAAACACCGGATCGGGCGACGTCACTCGTTCGCGTTCTGCAGGAATTCCCCGGCGGCGACGCGCTTGACCATGACGACCTCCATGCCGCCTTCGGGCGCGCGGCGCAGCACGAGTTCGTCCATGAAGCTCCGGATCAGGAAGATGCCACGACCGCTCGACTTCAGCATGTTCTCCGGCGCCAGCGGATCGGGCAGCTCCTCGGGATCGAAGCCCGGCCCTTCGTCGCGAACGCGTATGACGATCCCGGCAGGACGTTGCGTGTCGATCGGAGTGAACTCGACGCACACCCGCTTCCCTTCGTCGCCTGCGTTGCCGTGCTTGATCGCGTTGATCACCGACTCGCGCACCGCGACGCCGACCCAGTGCAGCGCTTCGTCGTCGAGCCCGGCCAGCCGTCCGAGGTGATCGCTGGCGACCTGGACGAAGTCCAGCATTTCATATGTGCTGTGGAATTCGAGACAGACGGTATGCCCGTGGATCATGCGCTGCGGAAATTATAAGTTACGGCATCCGGCCGTTGATCGAGAGCGTTGGCGTCATGCCCGGACGCGTCGACATCCGGATGTCGCCGACTGCCCCAGTCGCGCCGGCTGGCCGCTGAAAGGTGATGCGGTACTGGTGGCTCTGACGGTCGTGGCTTTCGGCCACTTGTGCGCCGATTTCGGGCAGGAGCGTCGCCAGGCGGGTCGAGGCGGCGATCGCCTCATAACGCCCTCCGGTGGACTCCGACACGGCGATTCCGACCGCGGTCTGGTTCGCCCCGGCGATCTGGATCACCGATCGCCCCCCTGGATTCAACATCACGACGTGTACCGTAGCGGCACGGTCGGAAAAACGCTGCAGCATGCGCGTGACATCGCGTTCCAGTATCTGACTGCCTTCAGCTGTCGTCGTCCCGATGATGACGACGACGGGAAAGTAGTTGCCCTTCTCTTTGTCGACGCGTCCGGCGGCCTCGTTGAGCGCTTCAACGAACCGGGCCGCGCCCGAATCCGGGGCGATGCGATCGACCGCCTGCATCAGCGCCGGGCGATCCATAGTCGGTCGCACGACCATACGCGGCTGTGGAGCGGTCGTCACGAGCGAGATCTCGATGCCCTCGGGTATCGCCTTCAACAGCCCCTTGAGGCCGTTTCGGAGGTGGACATGCGCGTCGCTCATCCCGACGCCGTTGTCGACCAGCAGTTGCAGCTTGATGGGCCAGTCGATCGGCTCGAGCTTCACGACCTTGCCTTCGGCGCCGTTCTCGACCACCTTCACGTCGTCGGCTGTCAGGCTCGTGATGAGATTTCCTGAGATGTCGGCGACGCTCGCAAAGAACACGAACGGCTGCTGCGCCGAGAGAATCGCGGTCGCGACGACCACCAGCGTGGCCGTGAGTCCCATCAACGTTGAGCGCATCGGTATCGTCATCACACACGCTCCACACCCGGACGGTTTTTCGGACCGCGGGCGCTCGGTTCCCCGCGGCGGCCCACCTGTTATAGTTCGATGATGCCCTCGTCGCAAACAGTAATGGTATATCCCGCGCCCCATGGTGTGCGGGGGCAGGTCCAACCTCCGGGCGACAAATCCATCTCGCATCGCTACGCGATGCTCGCGTCGCTGGCGCGCGGACGGTCCACAATTCGAGGCTATTCGACCGGAGGCGACTGCGCGTCGACGCTGGCCTGCCTCCGGGCGCTGGGTGCCTCGATCGAACAGAACGGGCAGGACGCCGACGGCCTGCGGCTCACCATCGAGGGACGCGGGCTGCGCGGGCTCACTGCTTCGTCCGGGATGCTCGATGCGGGCAATTCCGGCAGCACGATGCGCATGCTCGCGGGGATTCTGGCAGCGCATCCCTTCACCACCGCTATCACCGGCGACGAGTCGCTCAGTCGACGGCCGATGCGTCGCGTCATCGTCCCGCTCGAACGCATGGGGGCACGGATCGCGTCTCACGAGGGCCGCCCCCCGTTGACCATCGAGGGCACCGCCGCCCTTTCGGCGCTGGATTTCACTCCGGATGTCCCGAGCGCCCAGGTCAAGAGCTGCGTACTCCTGGCGGGATTGCATGCACCCGGAACGACGCGCGTGCACGAAGCGCTGCCCACACGGGACCATACGGAACGGGCGCTCGACGCGTTCGGGGCGCCGGTGGTGCGCGAGCGGCACTCGGTCTCAGTCACTGGCGGGCAGTTGCTCAGTGGCCGTGCCCTTCACGTTCCCGGCGATATCTCGGCAGCCGCCTTCTGGATGGTTGCCGCCGCGTCGCTTTCGGGGTCGGAGATCGTTATACCCCACGTAGGTCTGAACCCGACGCGCACCGGCATCATCGATATCCTGAGGCGTGCGGGCGCTGATGTGATCGTCGAGGAGCAGGATGAGTCGAGCGGAGAGCCCGTTGGCACCATCACCGTCCGCCATCGCGGCCTCGGGTCGGTGGTGATCGCCCCCGAGGAAGTGCCCGGAGTCATCGATGAGCTACCGGTCCTGGGTGCCCTTGCCACGCACGGGGGCGATCTCCGCGTCACGGGAGCCGCGGAGCTGCGAGTCAAAGAGAGCGACCGCATCTCTGCGCTGGCCGACGGATTCAGGCGCATGGGTGCCACCATCGAAGAACTGCCCGACGGCTTCCACGTGGAGGGACGCCACCGGCTGCGCGGAGGAGAGGTCGACGCGAGAAACGATCACCGGCTTGCGATGGCCTTTGCCGTGGCGGCACTGGGCGCGACCGGACCGACGACGATTCACGACGCGGGCGCCGCGGCGGTGTCGTATCCGGCGTTCTTCTCGGTGCTCGAGTCGCTGCGCGGATGATGTGAACACTGACAAGATCTATCTGGTCGGGTTCATGGGTGCCGGGAAAACGACCATCGCCCGCGCGCTCGGGCGTGTGCTGGGATGGCGTGTCGAGGATCTGGACGAGCGTATCGAAGCGCGAGAACGACGCACAGTGGCCGGGATCTTTGCGCAGCAGGGTGAAGCGCACTTTCGGCAATTGGAACGACAGGCGCTCACTGAATTGCTTCCGGAACGACATATCATCGTCGCCACCGGCGGGGGCACGTTCGTGCCGGCCGACAACCGGGCGGTGATGCTGGCCGATGGCAGCGTCGCCTGGCTGGATCTGCCGCTGACGCGGGTGATCGAGCGCGTACCCGCCGACGGTCGCCGGCCGCTTGCCGCGGACCGCGTGCAGCTGGAGCAACTGTATACACGGCGTCAGCTTGCCTACGTGCAAGCGCACGTGCGCATCGACGCGACGGGTCCGGTGCCCGAAGTGGTCGAGCGCGTGCTGGCCTGGGTCCAATACTGATGCGTTACCTCATCGTGAGCGACATCCACGCCAACCTCGAGGCGCTCGAGGCCACGCTGTCCGCGGCCGGCGAAGTGGACGCGGTGCTGGTGCTCGGCGATCTGGTTGGCTACGGCGCAGACCCGAATGCGGTAATCGATCGCATCCGCGGCCTCTCGCATGCGACGATCATTCGCGGCAATCACGACAAGGTCGGCGCGGGCATCGAGAACGTCGACAGCTTCAACCATCTCGCGCGGCATGCGATCGCGTGGACCGCGTCCGCCCTCACGCCCGACAACCGTGCCTGGCTCGCCGCAGTGCCGGCGGGCCCTGCCGAGATCGACGACCTCGTCGAGATCTGTCACGGGTCGCCGTTTGACGAGGATGTCTACATCTTCGACGATCTCGATGCGCGACGAGCGCTGAGCGTCACCACGCGTCCGCTCTGCCTCTTCGGGCACACGCACGTGCCCGCCGCCTTCCGCTTCGACGGCGATCTCAAGCCGCTCGGTCCTCCACGCGGCGCCCGCTTCCGTCTCGTGCTCGACGATGGCGTGAAGTACCTGGTCAACTGCGGCGCCGTCGGCCAGCCCCGCGACGGCGATCCGCGCGCCGCGTTCGGCCTGCTCGACACCAACGCCGCAGCGCTGACCGTCCTGCGCATCACCTACGACGTCGCGACCGCGCAGCAGAAAATCATCGACGCCGGGTTGCCCGAGGTGCTCGCCCAACGTTTGGCGATCGGGCGATAGAGGAACGGAGGGGACGGAGGGAACGGAAGTGACACAAGAAACAAGAAGCGGAGGGGACGGAGGAACGGATTAACAGGAGAAACGGAGGAACGGGGATTTCATATCTCTCGTACTTCGAAGGGTCATGGTACGCAGGAACTACGATGATTTCGTCTTCAGTTAGCAAAATCCCTCTGAAACTCTGGCGGTGTGATGTTTGCTCCTGGTCGGAGCATGCTAACCGACTCCCCTCACAATCCGCTCACGCGCGAAATCATCGGTGCGGCCATCGAGGTCCATCGGGTGCTTGGTCCCGGTCTTCTAGAGTCCGCCTACCTGCGGGCGCTGCAATTCGAATTGGCCAGTCGCAATCTCCGATTCGTAAGGCAGACGGTCATTCCGATGGCTTACAAGGGAACGAATCTCGGTACGAGTTATCGGGTCGATCTCATCGTCGAAGATCGAATCGTGGTGGAAGTGAAGGCAGTCGAGAAAGTATTACCGGTGCACAAAGCCCAAGTGCTGACGTATCTCAGGCTGACTGCTTGCCCATTCGGACTTCTGATCAACTTCAACGTGGCGAAACTGATCGACGGCGTATATCGCTTGGTCAACCCGCTCCTTTCGAAGGGAAACCAACCAGAAGACGCGGGCCCTGCAGAAGAACCGAAGACCGCAGAAGGCTGACCAAGACCTGCCGAAGTCTTCGCCCAGCGTTTGGTGATCGGGCGGTAAAAAGGAACGGAGGAGACGGAGGAACGGATTAACAGGAGAAACGGAGGAACGGAGGTTTTCTTTTCTCGTACTTCGACGGCTTGTCGTAAGCAGACGCTGCAACGTTCTCGTCATGCAGCCAAGACCGTCCCGTCAATCCGCTCTCTGCCAGAGAACGATCCCCGAAACCCTGGACCTGCCGAGGAACCGAAGACCGAAGCAAGCTGACCAAGATCCTCCGTTCACTTGGGAGTTGCAGGTTGTGAATTCGAAGTTCCGGGCGATTATCGACGCCGGGTTGCCTGAAGTCCTCGCTCAGCGTTTGGTGATCGGGCGGTAAAAGGACCGGAGGAGACGGAGGAACGGAGGTTTTGTTTTCTCGCACTTCGAAGGTTTGTCGTTAGCAGAAGCTGGGTGTTCTCGTCATGCGTCAGCCAAGAACGTCCCGTCAATCCGCTCTCTGCCAGAGAACGCCCCTCCAAACCCTGGACCTGCAGAGGAACCGAAGCAGCAGGCTGACCAAGATCCTCCGTTCCTCCGTTTCTCCTGTTAATCCGTTTCCTCCGTCCCCTCCGTTCACTTGGGAGTTCGAGGTTGTGAATTCGAAGTTCCGGGCGATTATCGACGCCGGGTTGCCTGAAGTCCTCGCCCAGCATTTGGCGATCGGGCTGCAAAAGGACCGGAGGAGACGGAGGAACGGATTAACAGGAGAAACGGAGGAACGGAGGTTTTGTTTTCTCGTGGAAGCGAAGGCAGCCGAGACTGTGTTCGATGCCAGAGAGAAACGCCCCCTGGACCTGCAAAAGGAACCGAAGACCGCAGCAACGCTGACCAAGATCCTCCGTTGCTCCGTTCCTCATGTTAGTCCGTTCCCTCCGTCCTCTCCGTTTACCTGTCCGTCCCCTCCGTTCACTTGGGACCCTTCATTTTGCGTAACTGCGCCGCATACGCGTCTGCGGCGGCGCGCGAGCCGAGGATCCAGCCGATGACAATGCCTAAGAGGAGGACGCCCGGAATGTAGATGAAGTGGGCGGCAGTCGGCATCAGGGTTTGCCGCTCTGCTTGAGAGAGGCGCCGAGTCGATCAACATCGCGCTGTACGCTCGTGAGGCGACGCGCGAGCGACACGACATAGAGGAAGAATACGACCAGCACGAACGAATACGCGGCGATGAGGAGCCGCGCCGCTGGGAGCTGATCCTGCGGCGGCAGCTGGCTGATCGGGACGTACTCAGACTGCTGCGGCGGCGCTTGACCGGTTGGTGTTGGCTGGCTCGGCGGCGGTACATTCTGCGCCGCATGGAGCGGCGCGGCAGCACAGAGCAGGGTGACCAGGACCACACCGAATGTACGCGTCAGGACAGTCATCAGCGTTGTTCGTCCAAGGAAAGGTAGAGCGTATCGAGCGTCGCCCGCTGCTCTTCGAGCCGCACGCGCATCTGCAGCAGGATCACGAACAGCAGCGTAAATGCGGCGACGCAGTACCACAGCGGAAATCCCATCGAGAACGGCAGCTTCGGCACGACCGTCGTCGCCGGATGAATCGTGCGCCAGTAGTTCACCGACACGTAGATGAAGCCGACGTTGGCCACGCCGAACAGCGCGAGGCCTGCCGCCAGCTTGTCGGACCCCGGGCCGCCATACCGGCGGAGAATCAGATACGCCCATGCGACCATCCACTGGACGAGGCTGGAGGTCGTGCGCGCGTCCCATACCCAGAACGTGCCCCAGGCGCGACGGGCCCAGAGCGGACCGGTGACCAGCGTGACGACGCCGAAGATCACCGCCATCTCCGCTGCCGCCCATGCCGTGCGATCGTGTCGCGGATCACCGGTTGTGAGAAAGCGGACGCTCGCGATCCCGCAGACGATCCCTGACAGTAGAAACATCCACGCCGAGGGCATGTGGTAGTAGAAGATCTTCTGCACCAGCCCCATCGTCGATTCGTAATCCGCACTCGCGATCACGAGCGGCGAGAAGGCGAACATCACGCCGCACACGACCGCGGCAGGCACAAACCATTTCGGCATCAGTCAGTCATCACGGATTCAAACGTCCACAACGACAGCGTCACGAACACGACGTCGAACGTGATCAGGAGCGCCAGCCAGAAGCGCACCACGCCGACCTCGAGCTCGGGCTGCAGCAGGGCGGCCGTGCCCCGCACTCCGGCAATGATGACCGGAACAGTGATCGGATACAACAGCACTGGCAGCAGCACGTCGCGGCTGCGCGCGCGCACGAGCATGGCGGCGAAGAGCGTCCCGACCGCGGCAAACCCTGTTGTGCCGGCGGCAAGGATCGCGATCATCCACCATAGATGAGCCAGCAGCCGCGCTTGGAAGAGCAGCGCGATCAGCGGTACGAGCACGATCTCCGCGCCGACGAGCAGCGCGATCACCCCGAGGAGCTTGCCCAGATACACTGCGGTTCGCGGTGCGGGAGCCATGAGCAGCGCGCGCAGCGTTTCGGCCTGCCGTTCGCGCTCGAACGCGCGCCCCAGCGCGAGGTTGCCCGCAAAGACAACCGCGATCCAGAGAATCCCGGCCGCGCCGTCCTCGGGCGCTCTCCCCTCGCGCACCAGCGCAAACGCAAAGACGAGCACACAGGTCACAGCAAAGAAGAGCGTCGTGTACGCGATCTCGCCGCTGCGGACCTCGACGGTCAGATCCTTGCGCAGGATCAACCACGCGAGCCGCATCATCGCCCCTCGACTCCGCTCGGCGCAGGGCGTCCTGTCATCACGGCCCGATACGTAGATCGCAGCGCCTCGGGCCGCGCCGCGGTGTGAATCATTCGACCATCGCGGAGAAAGATCGCTTCGTCCAGGAGGCCGTCAGCGAGATCGAGATCGTGCGTCGCGAGAATGACAATCGCGCCTTCCTCGCGCAGCCCTCGCAGGCGCGCCAGCAGGACTGCAGTCGAGGCGTCATCGAGGCCGGTGAACGGTTCGTCGAGCAGGAGCAGCCGGGGCTGGTGAATCAACGCACGCTCGAGGGCGACGCGTTGACGCATCCCCCGCGAGAAGCTCGACACCACATCGTCTCCGCGATCGGCGAGGCCGGCGCGATCGAGCGCCTGCCGCGCGGCCGCGTTCGCGTCACGTGCCCCGTACAGCGCGCCGAAGAAGGCGAGGTTCTCGCGTGCCGTGAGCTCGGGATATAGAAAGAGATCGTGGCCCAGCACGCCGATGTGCGATCGGAGCGCGTCATCGGCCGTCGATGCGTCACGGGTGCCGAAGCGAATCGTCCCGCTCGTCGGCCGCAGCAGCGTGGCGAGCAGCGCGAGCAGCGTCGACTTCCCCGCTCCGTTGGGACCGAGGAGGCCCAGTATCTGACCGCGCGACGCGTGAAACGTCACTCGAGAAACCGCGCGACGCCGGCCGAAGTGTCGAGAGACGTCGTCGACGACGACGCGGTCGAACAGGAACCCGTTGGTCCCGCCGTCTGCCGTCACGCAGCGACGCCCTCGCCGCCTCCCTCCGGTCCCGCGCCCGCGTCGTCCAGCTCGCCGTAAATCCGTTCGAGCTCGGTCACGAGGCGCTGGCGTCGTGTGGCATAGGACGAGGAATCGACCGTCCCCGCGCGCCGCTTGGTCTCGAGTTGCGTGAGCTGTCCAAGCAGCGTGTTTCGACGGGCCGTGAGCGTTTGACGCGCCTGCGCGCGTCCGGTGAGTCCCGTGGTCGACAGCCAGACGCCCAGCAGGGCGATCCCCGCGGCGATGCCCAAGGCGAGATACTGCGCCGTGTTGCTGTGATGCGGCAAACCCGTCAGCGTCACCGTCGTCGTACCGGCTGGCGGCAGTGCCGGTCCGCTGCCGACAATGAAGACCCCGCCGTCTCCTGTCGGCACCTCGTTGGTGGTCGTGAACTGCGGCGACGAAACCTTCACGCCGTCGATTCGCTCGACGCCGACGATGACCCGCTGCAACGCCACAGGCCACGTCTGCGACAACGTCAATTCTCCACCGCGGTGTGGCAGTCGGAAACCGACCTGCACCGCCGTCGTTCCGGACGCAAATGGACCGGTGACGACGAGCCGTCCATTCGACACGGTGGCAGAGGGCGACGACCCTTCGATCACCGATGCGCCGATCGCTTCGCGAGGCAGCTCCACGACCAGCGGGCCGCCGATATCCACGCGCGCCCGGGCGCTGTTGACAATCTCGAGCACGTAGAACACTTCGAGCTGATCGTCTCTGAGCTGTACGAGCGCCCGCGAGTTGCTGCCGAGGACGACCGTGCCTTTCACGGGCGGCGACGCGGCAGCCGCGGCCTCTTCCTGTTTCTTGCGCTCGGCGGCTTTCGCAATGCCGGCGACCAGGATCACGCGCAGGCCGCCCGACGTCGGGACGGCAAACGGCTGCGAGCGGAGCGTCTCTCCCTCGACCGCGACCTCGGCGATCGCATCGGCTCCGCGAGGGAGACTCTTGAATTCGGCGCGCCCCTGTTCGTCGGTCGTCGCGGTCTGTGTCGTTCGACCGACTGTCACCGTGACTTTCTGGCCGGGCAGGTTGTTGCCGATCGCCTCGCGGACTACGCGCACGGTGACGGTGCCGTTGGGAAGGTCCGAGGCGGGAATCGCCCGGCCATTGATCAACGATGGGTCCGGCATGTCCTGGGCCGACAGCGCAGCCGTCAGCACCACCGCGATGACCAACGCCACACTCAACCGCATCATGATTGCGCCCCAATCTTCGCGCCGCACTGCTTGCAGAACCGCGCGTCGAGATCGTTGGCCGTCTTGCACTGGGCGCACACACCCTTCGTCGTGCTCGTCGTGTCCTTGCCGATCCTTCGTTCGATCTCCTTCTCGATCTGCTCGCGATACCCCGCGCCGGCATCGAGCTGCCGCATCAATCCGGCCGCGCGTGCACGCAGGCGCGCGCCCATCTCTGTGAAGTCTTTCTCCGAGAGCTTGCCCATTGCCCGATCGAATTCGAGATCCTTGATCGAGCGCAGGACCAGCGTCTTCTCACGCTCGAGCGCTGCCCGTGTCCGGCCGCCGAGCACTTGCGCCCCGTCACCGATCACGCGGGTCGTCAGCGGCATCACGGTACGCAGCATCGCAACGCCGACAGCGGAAGCGGCGAAGACGATCAGGCTCAAGAGGATGACGGCGGAGGGCGACTGTCCTCGCGAGAAGAACACCGTCAGGGTTGCCCCAATCAGACCTGCCAGTGTGAACAGCTGCCAGGGTTGAAGGGCGTCGGCGTCGTGGGTGGCCCCACCCACCTGCGGCTCAGTCGAGGTCTCTGAGCTCATCGTCCAGGCGCGCGTCGAGTGTGGGATCGAGACTCGCCTCGCCGCTCGGAGACGACGCCGCGGTCGCAGGACGCGCCCAGCGACGCGCGGTGTAGATCACGCCCACGAGCGCGCTCGCGGCCACGAGGTACGGAAACAGCCATACGAGTCGATTGAATCCGCGGTCACGAGGGCGCGCCAGGATGTCCTCGCTCCCGAAATCGGCCACGAACGTCGCCAGGATCATCTCGCGATCCAGGCCCTTCTCGATCAGGCCGTGGAGCTTCGACAGCTGCGACTCCCTGCCGTGGCAGTTCATCATGCCGCACGTCCCGGCAGGCAGCCTGCACCCGCCGCACGTACACATGATTTCGTTTTCGAGCGAACGTTCGAGCTGCGAACGATGAATGGGCGGCACGGTGCTCTGCGCCAGCGCGATCATCGGCGTCAGCACCAACGCGAGCAGCACGATCGACGTCGTCGTCACGGCACTCCCCGCAGGGACGTGCGCCACGGCGAAGCTGAAGGCCGCTTCCGGCAGCAGCGCAATGCCGATCCCGATTGCCATGATGCCAAAACCCACCCAGACCCAATTCACGAGCGGGTTGACGTCCATTCCGAGCTGGATGTCCTGAGTCGAAGCATCGAACATCGCCAGCGCGAAGTACACGTCCTGCGCGAACCCTCGACGAATCGCCACCTCCGTCGTCGGTGGCTCGTTCTCGTGTTTGAAGAAGAACCACTTGGCCGGATACATCACCGCGAGCTGCTTCCCATCCTGGAAGAGCGTGATCTGCGCGGTGACCATCTGCTTCCGCGAGTCTTGAGTCACCTTCAGTGAGTCGTACCTCGCGGTGAAATCTCCAACCGTGACCTGCTGCCCGGGCTTGAGGTTGACCTTCTCCTCGAGCTTCATACCGTTGCCGGCGAATCCCAGGAAGATGAGCACGATGCCGACGTGGACGATGTAGCCGCCGTAGCGCCGTTTGTTGCGCCCGACGAGACCCACGAGCGCGGTGAAGAGATCCGTACCGGTCGTCGTCTGCCGCACGCGCGCGCCGCGCCAGAACTCCTGCGAGATCGTCCCGACGACGAAGCCGCTGAAGGCAAAGCACAGACCCGAGGCCCAGAACGGGACGCCAAGCGCAGTGGCGAGCCCGCCGACGACTCCGCCGAGGATGACGGGCAGCAGGAACTGATCGCGAAGATTGAGCAGCGTCGATTTGCGCCACGCGAGCAACGGCCCGATGCCTGTCAGGAGCAGCATGCTCAAACCGATCGGCAGCATCCACGTGTTGTAGAACGTGGTCGCGACCGTCAGCCGCTCATGACGAATCGCCTGGCTCAGCGTCGGGAACATCGTCGCGAACAACACGAAGAACGCCGAGAACAGCAGAATCCAGTTGTTCACGAGGAATGCCGCTTCGCGCGAGATCCACGAGTCGAGCTCGTTGCGTGAGCGCAGCAGCGGCAGCCGATAGATCACGAACCCGAAGCTCACGACGACGATCGTCACCATGAAGCCGGTGAAGAGCCAGGCGAGCTCCGGATCCTCGCCGAAGGCGTGCACCGACTGGACGACCCCCGAGCGCGTCATGAAGGTGCCGAAGATCGTCAGGAAGAACGTGACGATGACGAGCGTCACGTTCCAGACGCGGAGCATGCCCCGCCGCTCCTGCACCATCACGGAATGCAGGAAGGCAGTCGCCGTGAACCATGGAAGGAGACCGGCGTTCTCGACCGGATCCCACATCCAGTAGCCGCCCCAGCCGAGCTCTTCGTACGCCCAGATCATCCCGAGGCCGAGACCGATCGAAAGCAGCAGCCACGAGATCATCGTCCAGCGGCGAACCGCGCGGAGCCACGAGTCATCCAGATAGCCCGTGATGAGCGCCGCCATGCCGAACGCGTACGGAATGGTGAGCCCCACGAACCCCGAGTACATCGTGGGCGGGTGGATCACCATGTAGAAGTTCTGGAGCAGCGGGTTGAGGCCCGCGCCGTCCGTCGGCGTCTGCGTCAGGAAGGTCTCGAACGGGTTGTTGTGGATGATCATCAGGAACAGGAAAAACATCTGCACCACTGAGATCACCGCAACGACGTAGGGCATCAGCTCGCGATGCCGCTCGCGATTCACGTAGACTGCGACCGCCCCGACGATCGACAGCAGGAACACCCAGAACATGATCGAGCCGTCGAGCCCGCCCCAGTACGACGTGATGCGGTAGAAGAACGGCAGGGTCGAGTCCGAGTAGTGCTGGACGTACTTGATCGAGTAGTCGCCCGTGACGAAGGCGTAGATGATGACCGCCGACGCCACCGACATGATCGCGGTGAGCAGATAGAACGCCCCGAGGCCGCTTTCGATCAGCCGTGTCGAGCGGCGGCGGGCGCCCGCCACCGAGATCGCGGCGGCGTAGGCGCAGGTGATGAACGCGGCGAGCAGCAGGTAGTAACCGAGCGACGCCATGTCTTTAACCCCCGGTCCGGGAGCCCACTTTGGGCGCAGCTTCGTACTTCGACGGACACTTCGCCGTCATGTCTGTCGCCTTGAAGCCATCGGTCGTGAGCTGACCGGTCAACACCACTTCGGAGTCGTCCTTGAAGGTGTCGGGAACAATTCCGTTGTAGTACGCGCGGATGACCTTGCCATTACGTTGCAGGTCGAAGCGATACTCGAGCGAGTTGGCCTTGCGTCCGATCGAGCCGGGGACGACGTTGCCGTGCACCTGGAGCTTCTTGCCTTCCCACGCAGTGGGTTGGGCCATGACCTCATCGACGTACTTGTAGTACTGCATGCTCTCGCCGAGCGTCGAGTACAGCAGCGTTCCGAACGCGGCAACGAGCACGATAGAAGTGGCGCCGATCTTTGCGGCTTTGTGGCTCATATGAAAGGACTTCCAGAGTAGGGGCGGTACTCGTCAGGATAGCAGCAATCCTACTCTCTTGCACATCACGTAAACGAGTGAGACCGGCAGCCCTACGACATTAGAGTAAGACCCCTCCACCCGGGTGACGAACCGCGACGCCAGCCCCTGCACGGCATAGGCTCCGGCCTTGTCCAGCGGCTCTCCGCTGGCCACATACCAGGCGATCTGGCTGTCCGACAGCGGAGCGAACTCAACCGTGGTGGTCTCGATGCAGGTCTCATCGACCGACCCGGAGCTCGTCGCTCCGAGCAAGGCGACGGCGGTCATGACCTGGTGCGATCGGCCAGAGAGTATCCGGAGCATGCGTCCGGCATCGTCCGCGTTCGAGGGCTTTCCGAGAATCTCACCGTCGACGACGACGATCGTGTCGGCACCGAGCACGAGATGGTCGGGGATCCGCTCGCTGACGGCACGCGCCTTGGCGAACGCGACGCGGCACGCGTAGTGCTCAGGCGCTTCCCCGGCGCGGATTGACTCGTCGACGTCGGCAGGCCGGACGTCGAAGTCGATACCGGCGGCGCGAAGCAGATCAGCGCGGCGGGGAGAAGCCGACGCGAGAACCAGTCGCACAGGTTACCCCCGGGGGCCGTGCACACCCGACGGGAGCTCGAGGACGACCCGGCACGCACCGGCCCCGCGCGACGTGGTTCGCATGAGGGCGGCCGATCCCGCAATGAGCAGCCGCATCATCCGCCATCGTTCGATGCCGGCCTGCTCGACCACGGTGGCCTTGTTCTCCATCCAGCGGTCGTAGCCGTATTTGCTCCAGAGATAGTAGTTCTGACGATCGCGGTAGATGCCGACGACTTCAAACGGCGATCGATCGACGGCGTCCATGAACTCCGGCATGTAGACCAGCCGAAAGGTTCCCGGCCAGATGTACCGGGTGATGAAGCTCGATGTATCGAATCGCTTGCGGGTCGTCGCGAAATCGAGATACACGCGACCACCCGGCTTGAGCAATCGAGGCAGGCGCTGCATCACGAGGTGGTAGTCGGACAGATCCTCGATCACGCCGCTCATGACGATGCCGTTGAACGGCTCGCGCGGTTCGAACGAGAAGAAATCCTGGTAGTGCACCTCCGCCGGATAGCCCTTCGCCCGGATCATGTCGCGCACGAACGCGAGCTGATGCTTCGAGAGCGTGATACCGGTGCCCCGTACTTCGTGCTCCGCCGCGAAGCGGAGGAACCCACCCCACCCGCATCCGATATCGAGCACGTTGTCGCCGGGCAGCAGGCTGAGTGATCTGAACGCGAAATCGAGCTTTCGGCGGCCTCCGGCCTCGAGCGTGTCGTGGTCGTCATCGTAGATGCCAGGCGTGTATGTCCGGTAATCGGCGTCGGTGCAGAAGAACTGAATGTTCTCCATGTCGTAGTGCTTTGCGATCCAGGCCGGGTTGCACTGCTCGCGTCCGCGCAGCAGCGGCTCGAGCCGACGCCACAGTTTCAGCCAGACGCTGCGATCGGAGAGCGCGTCACGCAGCGACAGCGCGGTGATGAAGTCGCCCTCGATCTCGAAGTCGCCACGGATGTACGCCTCGGCCAGCCGCGGCTCGTTGAGCGAGCGGAGCGCCGCGAGACCGGTGTTGTTGTGGATGACGATCTCGAAAGCCGGCGGCCCGCTGCCGAAAGGAAGCGCCGCGCCGGCCGGCGTGCGCACCGAGAACGCGACCGGTGAACGGGCGCCGAGTGTTCGCGCCAGCCACTCGCTCAATCGACCGTGATCGGATGCCGTCTGGTTGACCACATCAACGGTGCTCATACGCCAGCCTCCATCTGAGTCACCAAGTCAGAGAACCGTGGATCGTTGTGGAGTACGTCGAGTCGCGGATCCCGCTGGAGGAAGGGAATCCATGCGTCGCGAATCGCCACTGCGTTATCGAGGTACTCGAACGCGCGCTCGGCTTCGCCAAGTCCGGCATAGGCGGCGGCAACGTAGAACGGCGACAGGAACCGGCGTGCGCTGGTGGTTTCGAGTTCCGCGAGCAGCGCCCGCGCCTCACCCGAACGGCCGCAGACGGCGTAGGCATGCGCCAGGTTCGCCGCGATCATGGGCAGGTCCATCATCGCCCTCGCCAGCTCGAATTCCGCAATCGCCTTCTCGTGCTCGCCGAGCGCCTCGTACACCATGCCCAGGTACGAGCGCGCGGTGCCGAAGTTCTTGTCCATGTCGACGGTCCTGAGCAGCTGATCACGCGCCTCCTCGAACCGGCGGCAATGATAGAAGACCGCTCCGACCAGCGTGTTGATCATCAGCGAGAGCGGGTCGAGTGCCAGCGCCTTCTTCTGTTCCGCGACCGCCGCATCCACGTGCCCCATGGCGGCCAGGCACCACGAGTACCAGGAGTGCCCCGTCGGGTAATCCTGATTCAAATCGAGCGCCCGTTGATGCTCCCGCTCGGAGCGTTTCCAGTCGCGCTCGTACAGCAGCGCAAGTGTTCCGAGCGCGGTATGCGGGTCTGCCAGTGTGTCGTCGATCTCGAGCGCCCGCTCCGCCGCCGCCTTGGCCCTCGGAAACGCTTCCTCGGGCGCCACGTAGGTGAACGCCCCGAGCGTCACGTAGCAGTTCGCCAGACCCGCGAAGGCCAGCGCATAGGTCGGCTCGATGGCAATCGCCTGGTGATAGCACTCGAGCGCCTTGCGAAGTCCGCCCTTGTGACGTTGATTCCAGAAGAACTGTCCCCTGAGAAAGAGGTGATAGGCCTCCAGGCTCTCGGCCCGCCGCTGGAACAACTGACCGGTCGTCTGATCACCGAGCCTGACCTTCAGCGCCTGGACGATCGAGTGTGCGATGTCGTCCTGGATGGCGAAGACATCGGTCATCTCGCGGTCGTAGCGCTCGCTCCACAACTGATACCCGTCGCGAACGGTGATGAGCTGCGCGGTAATCCGAAGACGCTCGCCCGACTTGCGCACGCCCCCTTCGAGGACGTGCGTCACCCGGAGCTGCTGCCCGATGCTCTGGATGTCGTGTGCCTTGCCTTTGAACGCGAACGTCGACGTTCGCGAGGCGACGCTGAGCCCGGGAATCTTGCTCAGCGCCGAGATGAGCTCCTCCGACATACCATCGCAGAAGTACTCCTGATCCTTCTCTGCACTGAGGTCGAGAAACGGGAGCACCCCGATCGACCGCGCGATGACGGTCTGTCGTGCCAGCGTCGCCGTCAGTGCACGCGCCGTTCCGGTGCCGGATCGCAGGACGCGCAGGTCCGCGATCATCTCCTCCATCGACTGATACCGATCCGCGCTCCGTTTGGCGAGCGCCGTTCTCACCACGGCGCTGAATCCAGCAGGGAGCTCCGGGCGGACGACGGTGAGCGACTCGGGTTCCTCGTTCACGATCGCGTACACGACGCCCTGATCGAAGTCGCTCCTGAACGGCCGCTGTCCGGTCAGCATCTCGTAGAGCACGACGCCCAGCGACCAGACGTCAGTCGTCTGATCGATCGTGAAGCCACGCGCCTGCTCGGGCGACATGTAGGCCACGGTGCCGAGCAGCATGCCCTGGCTGGTCAGCGTCGTCTGCCGGTCCAACTTTGCGATGCCGAAGTCGACGATCTTCGCCGTGCCGTCGGCCGTCAACATGATGTTGGCCGGCTTGATGTCCCGATGGACGATGCCCCGCTGGTGTGCCCGTCCCAGTCCCTCGGCGACCTGAATCGCGATGTCCAGCGCCTCGTCGGGCTCGGGGCGCCGCTGCTCGATGCGTGCCTTGAGCGACTCCCCTTCGTAGCACGCCATCACGATGAACAACTGACCGTCCTCGGTCTCGTCGATCTCGTGGATGGTGCAGATGTTCCGGTGGTCGAGCGATGAGGCGGTCTGCGCTTCCTGCATGAAGCGCTCTTTGGCCAGGACATCCTTGGTGAGCTTCTCGGGGAGGAACTTCAAGGCCACGATCCGCTTGAGGCGGAGGTCTTCGCATTTGTAGACCTCGCCCATGCCGCCGCCTCCAAGTCGCTCGAGGATGCGGTAGTGGGAGACCGTTCGACCGATCAAGCCAGTGTCGCGCGAAGAGCCCAAGGGTGGTCCTACCGACGGCTGACGCTCAGAGGATGAACTTCGGAGCATACCCGGGGGCTGCAGATCAGCGCAACCTGGTGTGAGCGTGTTGCGTCGGAGTGCCGAACCGCGATAGGGTGCGACACTCTCTCCCCGATGGATTCGCTCAAGGACCGGTTGCTCAGGAAGGTGGTCGTGCTCCGCGACGGTGAATCGACCGTCGCGATGCTGATGTTCGCCTACTCCTTCCTGGCGATGACGTCGCACACCATTCAGAAGAACGTCTCGCAATCGAAGTTCATCGATCAGCTCGGAGCCGCGAATTATCCGTGGTTCCTGCTGGTCGCGGGTTTTCTGATCGGCGCCCTGATGCATTTCTACAGCGGGGCGTGGCGTCGGATCACCCGTCGATACGTCATCCCGCTCTCACAGATCGGGATCGTCGTGGTGCTGCTGGTGTTGTGGGCGCTGCTCCGCACCGGAGCCGCCTGGGTCACGATCGCGCTGAACTTCTTGAGCCTCTTTTTCGGGACGTTCCTCACGAGCCAATTCTGGACGCTGGCCAACGACGTCTACGACGCGAGGCAGGCCAAGCGCCTGTTCGGGTTCATCGGCGGTGGGGCATGCCTCGGCGGTGCGTTCGGAGCAGCCATTATCAACGCGTTCGTCAAGGAGGTCGGCTCGGACAATCTCTTGCCGGTGAGCGCGGCGGCGCTCACGATGTGCGCAGTCATCGTGCTGGTCGTCGTCCGCCAATACCCCACTGGTCAACATCTCGCCGGCGAGGAACGCGGCGTTGGAGTGCAGGAGGCAATCCGTCTGCTCGTCGAGTCGCCTCACCTGCGGACGCTTGCCCTGGTCGTCGGGTTTGCGGCCGCCGGCGCCGCCGTGGTCGACCAGCAGGTGAAGATGCTGGCCGACGCGACCAAGAACGACGCCGAATCGATTGCGGCGTTTCTCGCCAAGATCACCCTCTATGTGTCGCTCGCCGGCTTCTTCGTGCAGATCGCGCTGACCAGCCGGATCCACCGCTCCCTGGGCATCCTGTTCGCGCTGCTCCTGCTGCCGTTCGGCCTTACCACCAGCGCAACACTCATTCTCCTGACGGGGGCCGCCTGGGCGGTGGCGGGCGCTCGCGTGCTCGATACGACGTTGCGCTACTCGCTCGACAAGACCACACGCGAGGTGCTGTTCCTGCCATTGCCTCCGGATCTGAGGTACCGCGCGAAGCCGTTCATCGACGTCACGATGGACCGATTTGCGAAGGCGGTCACCGCGGTCCTCCTGCTCGTGCTCGTGCAGCCGTGGGGACTTGGGCTCCATTGGCAGCAATTGAGTTACGCCACGTTGATCATGACGAGCATCTGGATCGGGATGGCGCTCGTCGCCCGACGCGAGTATCTCCGGTCCTTCCGGGCCAGCATCGACGCGCGCGCGATCGCCCCTGACACCGTGCGCACCAACGTCACGGACGCGGCCACGATCGAGACGCTCGTCGAGGAGCTCTCGAACCCGGACGAGTCCGCGGTGCTCTACGCCATCGAGATGCTGGAGGCGCTCGACAAGCGCAACCTGATTACGCCGCTGCTGCTGCAGCACGATTCGCCCCGCGTTCGCGCACGAACGCTCAAGGCGATCGCGCTGTCGCGATCGCGTGCCGCCACGGCCTGGATGAGCACCGTCGAACGTATGGTGCAGGACGAAGATGTCGATGTCCGCGCCGCGGCACTGCGCGCACTGGCCGAACTCGCGCACGAGGACGCCGCCGTGCTGATGCGACGTCATCTCGGCGACGCCGAACCGCGTGTGGTGGTAACTGCGGCGATTGCGCTCGCGAACTCGGGCCAGCCCGCGGACGTCGCCGCTGCCGACGATGCCCTGCGAAAGCTCATCGCCGATACCCGTGACAGCGCCGCACTCGGCCGGGCCGAAGTGGCAAATGCACTGGCCCACATCGACAATCCACGGTTCCGTCCGCTGCTCGTGCCCCTGCTGTACGACCGCGACACCCGCGTCGTGCGAAAGGCGATCGACAGCGCACGCGAGATGGGCGCGTCCGACGGTCTCTTCGTGCCGGGTCTCCTGTCATTGTTGGGACACCGTGCTCTCAAAGCCGATGCGAGAGACGCACTCGTTGGCTACGGCGAGCTGATCATCGATGCGTTGGCGCACGCGCTGCTCGATCAGCGGGAGCAGGTCTGGATTCGACGGCACATTCCCGCGACGCTGGCGCTGCTCGGCACCGAGCGCGCAATGCATGCGTTGGTCACGGCGCTCGACGACCCCGACGGATTCCTCCGCTTCAAGGCGATCGCGGCAATCGAACAGATTCGTCGCGAGCATCCCACGATCATCTGCCCTCGCACCGTGCTCGAAGCGCTCGTCGTCAAGGAGACGTCGCGCTATTACAACGGCCTGACGCTGCATCAGAACCTGTTGCACCACACGACCGATGCGCGCCAGTCGCTGCTGTCGATCGCACTCGAGGACAAGCTGCACCGCGCGGTGGATCGTATCTATCGAATCCTGGGGCTCATCTACCACGCTGACGACGTCGCTGCCGCGCGCCAGACGATCGAGCGCGGCGAGGGACGCCGCAGGGCGGCCGCCGTCGAATATCTCGACAACCTGCTGGGCGGCGTCGTGCGGAAGCGCGTGATGCCCATCCTCGACGACACGCCGCTGAGCGACAAGGTCCGTTACGCGAATCTCGTCCTGAAGAGCCGCCCGCGCGATCTCGAAGACACGCTCGCGCAACTGGTTCACGAAGACGATCCGGTGATCGCGGCCGCGGCCATTCACTTCGTGGGCCAGCGGCAGCTGTGGTCGCTCAGCGACGATCTGGAATATGTGGCGACGCATCGATCGCCGGACGAGCGGGTCGTGATCGAAGCCGCGTCGTGGGCCTTGTCACAGAAGGGTGCGGTCGCCGTGCCGCCGGGTATGGCGGGCGATTCGCTGCCGATCGTCGAACTGGCTGACCGTGTCCGGGGCATCCCGCTGTTCTCGGCACTCTCGGTCGACGAACTGTTTCGCATCGCCGAAGTCGGTCAGGAAATGAGGCATCAGGCCGGGCGCGATTTGTGTCACGCCGGCGCGACCGCCGACGACGTCTTGTTCCTCCTGGACGGTCGCACGCATGTCACCGATGCGGCTGGTGTCTCGGCGGAGATTGCGGCACCGGCTGTCGTCGGGTTCGAGGAAGTTCTGCAGGGCACCGCGTTCCGAAGCACGGTGCGCGCCGTCGATCATCTGCTCTGCTTCCGCCTCGCGGGCACCGACTTCCTGACGATGGTGTCGGACAACGTGCTGATGGCTCAGAGCCTGTTCTCACTCCTGCTGGCTGGAGACCGGCCCCGCATGCCATTTGCTCCACCTTCTCGCGCGTGGACCCTCGACGGGAAGACGACCTCGGTATCTGCCGATGCCGCGCGACTGCTGCGGCTCGATCCCCTGCTGGCTCGAGCGACGGCATCGCAGTTGCTGGCGCTCAGTGCGACCGCGCCCGAAGTCCCACTGAAGGCAGGAAGCGTTCTCTTCGACGCTGAGACCCCGCCGGCGATTTTTCTGATCCTGCAGGGCGAGGTGCTCCTCGAATGTCCAAGTCGTGACGCGGTCGCGGCATCGGTCGGAACGACCATCGGTGTCGCCGACACCCTCGCGGGCGCCAGTTCGGGCTGGCGGGCCACCGTGTTGCGCGAGGGGCGCGCGCTGCGCATCGATCGCGACGACCTCTTCATGGTGCTGGCCGACCATGTCGACCTGATGCAGGGCCTGTTCAGTGGCGCAATCGCGTTCAGGGACCAGCAGGCGACTTCGCGAATCGAGCCGTCAAAAGACCGTACTCAACCTGCGTCCCTGGCGTAGAATCTGCCCTTCGCCACTCGCGAACTCCTCTCTCCCGGAGCGCCAGATATGGGCACCCGTCGCCGTCTCCCCCTCCTCGGGGCCATCGTTCTCCTCTGCAGCCTCGCCGTCACCGCGCAGGAAGCGACCAGGCCCGCACCGCTTCCCCTCACGAAGGAGGAAATGGAAACGTTCCTCCTCAAGGGCAAGCTGACGAAGACACGCGATGCCGGCGGTGGAGTGACGGCGTCGTCGCGCGGGACGATGACGGATGGGCGCGTCACACACGACGTGCACATTCAGAGCGTCGACATCTCGCAATCGGTGTTCGAAGCCGGTCGGGCCACCGAGCTCAATTTCAAGGACAGCTATCGCTACAACATCGCCGGATACCGCGTCGCACAGCTGATCGGTCTCACGACGGTTCCGATGTCGGTGCAGCGCAACGTCAATGGCAAGGAATCCGCGGTGACCTGGTGGGTCGACGACGTCAAGATGGACGAGAAGGAGCGTCAGAAGCAGAAGACGCTCGGACCCGATCCGGTTCGGACCACCAAGCAGATCCAGATCATGCGGGTGTTCGACGAGCTGATTCAGAATCGGGACCGGAACCAGGGCAACATCCTGTGGACGGGCGACTTCACGATGTGGCTCATCGATCACACGCGCGCGTTCCGCCTCGGAAAGCAGTTGCTCAAACCAGAGCAGCTGATGCGCTGCGATCGAACGCTGCTCGAACAGCTGAAAGCGATGACGCCCGAGTCGCTCGCCCACGCCGTCGGCGATGCGCTGACGAGGGTGGAACAGGAGGCCCTGCTCGCGCGGCGCGATCTGATCGTCAAGCTGTACGAAGATCGGATCGCGAAGTACAGCGAAGCGGCGGTGTTGTTTACGCTGTAATGCACAAAGTCTCGGCGCTCTCCAGCCGCCACTAACGCGAAGCCGCCGGCGCCCCAGCCGCGAGCGCAGGCACTTCGAGCGGCTCGCGGTGATCGACATAGATCGCCGTTGCCTTGTCGCCCTGCAGTTCGAGCGCTGACGCGACGCCACCCGGATAGAAGTCGCCGCCTACCATCCCGGTGTCGATCTGAATGATGCGTCCGCCCAGCCTCGGGGTAATGCGATGCGAGGCGACCACTGTATGTCCAACGACGATGGCACGCGCCTTCATCTGCGTGAGGGTCGTCTCGAGCGTCGGAGCAAGCGCATCTTCGTCGTCGTTGGCCAGGCCGCGATACCACAGGGGGCCGGTCTCGCTGATCGAGAAGAGCTTGGCGAGCTGCTCGGGCGGGGCGGGAACCGACGCCAGATCTTTGCGGACGGCGAGGTCGATCCCCTCGCACCCGAGCGGCGCGACCTCTGCGCTGATGCCGCCGTGCAGAAAGACGATCCCGTTCACGCGTGCCACGGCCGGTCGCGCGCGCACCCACTTGCCGTAATCGCCCATCGGGCCGAAGGCCTGGCGCATCTCGAGATAGCCAAGCGGGATCTCCTTGACGAATTTCTGCCGATACTCGTCGGCATCCCACGGCTTCCCTGCCGCCTTGGCCTGTTTTTCCGCCTCGGCGCCGAGGATCGTGATGGCGCGATCGCGGAGATCGTTGGAGTCGGGCGTCTTGAAGGCGTCGAGCTCGCCGGGGCTCACGTACCGCCAGTCATCGACCAGCCGCGCCAGCTCGTGGTTGCCGAGCAGCGGGATGACACGCCCGCCGTCACCCTGGGCGTCGCGTTCGAGCTTGCGAATCAGGTCGAGCGCCTTGCGCGAATCGGCGCCCCGGTCGAGCACGTCGCCGGTTTGAATGAGGACCGCCTTCTTGCCGATCCAGCGGTTGCGGGAATCGACCAGATTCGCCGCCCGGAGAATCGCTACGAATCGATCGTAGGCGCCGTGAATGTCTCCGACCGCGACGACCCGCTCAGTGGTGCGAACGTCGCACGGAAAATCGTTCGACTGGCCGGCGGGCTGGCTCTGTGCCGTGGCCAGGCGCCCGAGCAGAAGCACGAAGATCAGGGCTGTCACGACAGGCAGCGACATCCGTGTAGCGCGAGGCGTCACAGCACGATTTGAGCACTCCCGCTGCGCTAAATCAAATGACCTGGCGCGTGGAGCGCGCCAAGAGATTTGGATGATATCTTCTTAGCCCGTGACGCCAGCTCATCTCCTGATGCCGGGTGCACTCGCGGCGATTCTCAGGAAGACTCCGCTGACGCCTGAAAAAGTGGCATTCGCCTGGCGAGCGGCTGTGGGGCCCGCCGTCGACAACGCCACGACGATCGATCTGCGGCAGGACGTGCTGTACGTGCGCGCGAGGGACGCCGTCTGGGAGCGGGAGGTCGAACGTTCCGCCCCGCTGATTCGATCACGCTTGAAAGGCTTGCTCGGCGAACACGTCGTCCGATTCATCCGCGTCACGCAGTGAAAGGTCGGTCCCGCCGAAGCCGATAGCGAGGGGGACCGGCTACAGGGAGGATTGAGGAATTGGCTACGACTCTGGTGTCCCCCGTCGAACAGCTGGCCACGTCGTTCGAGCGTCAGCGACTGGAAGACGTCGGCTTCATGACGTGCATGACGCTCGTGCTGCTGGGCAACTACTCGCAGACCGGTCACTTCGGCGGCCCGCTCGCTTACACCCCTTATAACGTAGCGGTGCACCTGGCCGGCCCGGGGCTCGGTGGATTGCGGTTCGACTACCGGCGCCCCAAGCATCCGTACTCGGACAAGTTCATGCTGGCCGGCGGGCACTGCATCCCGACCTGCTATGCGCTCTGGATGATCATGGGCCAGGCGCTCGAACGGCGATTCCTCGCGACCGGCGATCGGAAGTACTTCGCGGATCCGTCGGTCGCCATCCTGCCGATCGATGCACTCGGCTTCCGCCGCGGCGCGGGTGCAATGAAGACGGTGCTCCAGGACAACGGCCTCGCCGATCATCCGCTCTTCGCCCAGGCAAAGGCGCGCGGCATCAAGGCGCTCGCCGGCCATGCCGAGAGCGTGGACGTCACCAACGACGTCAACGGTGGACCGTCGGGCATCGGCATCGCGACCGCGGCCGGCAAGGCAGCGTTCTGGGATGTTACAGGCGCGTCGATGGACGGGCCGAAGGTCATTGCGTTCGAAGGCGAATTCGCGATGACCGAAGGACATGCGCAGGAACTCAAGACACAGGCGCTCGCGCTGCAGGTCGGCAAGCGTCTGCGCGTGATGATCTCCGACAACAACGCCGGCATTGACGACTCGCTCCTCGGGGGCGTCATCAACAGCAAGTACACCGGCTACAACCTCGTCGAGCAGTGGACCTCGTACGGGTGGAACGTCTTCGTCGTCGGCGACGGCAACGACTACGGTCAGGTGGTCTCGGCGCTGCGCACGCTCGAGCAATGGGATCCTGCGGATCGGCGCCCGATCGTTCTCATCGGCAAGACCACGAAGGGCTACTGGCCCACAGCGGTCAACGGCACGATCCCCGGGCATGGCAATCAGGTGGTCGGCTTCCCGAGCCATCCCTATGCGATGAAGATGAACTCCGAGTACTTCGTCGCGCTCGCACGGACGTTCGAGAGCCGATACGGCGTGACGTTCGAGGGCATCGATCGCGGGCCCACGAAGGACACACGCGAACGGCTGCTGCAATACAAGACCAATATCGACGTCGTCATGTCGGTGCTCGACAGGAACGGCCTGGGCGACTGGCTGGCCGATCATCTGGTCGAGATCGGCGATACGCTCAGGGACAATCTCCCGCTCAGAATCCAGGTGACGCGCGACCCGTTCCTCGACGATCGGCTGCGCGTCGACAACCTGCCGGTCGAGCCGCAGAAGATCACCGTCACGAACGCCGTTTCGAAGGCCGAGAAGGAGGTCGGTGTCACGCTCTTCCGCAAAGCGGGCGAGGTGGCCGGCACGCGTCGAGCGATCTCGGAGATCGTGAAGTGGGTGAACATCGTCACCGGCAATCGCTTCCTCACGATCGCAGCGGACCTCTCCGAATCGATCAACCTCGAACACGGAAACGTGTGGGGTCACTACGACCCCGAGACGAACCCGCTCGGCACGCGAATCAAGGCGGCCATTCAGGAAGCCGGGAATGCCTCGACCGCGATCGGCCTGGTGAGCCAGAACGCCTCGCTCGATCCGACGAGGTTCGCAGGCGTGTGGGCGATCAGCGGGACGTATGGCGCCTTCACGCCGTTGATGTACACCCCGGCGCGGGTGTGGAGCCAGCAAAGCCAGGACAGTCGTTTCCGCATGGGTGTGTTGCATATTTTAGCTGGCCATTCGGGACCGGAGACCGCCGCCGATGCGCGCACCCACTTCGGGATATTTGCGCCCCAGGTGTGGAAACTCTTTCCGCGTGACCAGACGATCCACCTCAGTTTCTGGGACTATAACGATGTCGCCCCGGCCTATTTTGCCGCCGCGGAGATCGCTGCCCGCGATCCCAAGGTGGGGGTTATTATTCTCGAAGTGGCCCGGCCTGATTTTCCTGTGGCAGACCGCAACACGTTTGCCGATACTGACCTCAGAGCCGCGGCCAAAGGGCTGTATGTCATTCGCGATTTTGCCCTGGATAAACCCAGGCACGGGTATGTGCTAACGCAGGGATCGAGTTCGACCGTCAATCTGGTCAGCGTGTTACCGCGCCTGGAGCAGGCGGGCATCAATGTCAAAGTCATTGCGGCCATCAGTGAAGAGCTATTCGCCCGCCAACCTGAGACG
>DATFRP010000106.1:0-14135 GCA_035263125.1 Vicinamibacterales bacterium | reverse complement strand
GGGCCGCCGCGTCGCCGAGCGCGCGCCCAGCGTGCCGGCAAAGAAACAGCGCGGCTCACGGCCTCACGCGTAGACTGACGTCCGTCGACCCTGCGATCCTCACTGACGTCAGTCGGTGCGATCTCTCTTACGATTGTCGGTGCGATCCTGCTGACGCCTGTCGGTGTGATCCTGCTGAACGGGGTCGGTGCGATCCTGCTGACGCCTGTTGGTGCGATCTCGTTGACCCGGGTCGGGATGAACGCGGGCAACAAGGGCCCGTAGAGCGCATGCTTCAGGGTGCGCGAACGGACTCCGGGAGTTCATGTGTGTGGCCGGCAGCCGCGTGAGCAAGGCCGACGCAGAGCGACTCGGCGACTGCTGGAAGCCGGAACGCGTTCGTCCCGATTCATCGCGGCGACTTCCGTCACCGCGTTCGAGTTGCAACGAGACAGCTCAGACGTTTTGTGCCGTGTAACAGATGGGCGGCGAGTCCACGCTGTAGTCGCCGCGGGAGCGGAAGAGTACGAGGGACGGACGCGTTCCCGGCCGCAGCGTTCGCGGCTGCCGGCCACACACATGAACTCCCGGAGGCTGTTCGCCACGCCGAAGCGTGCGCTCGACGGGCCTTTGTTGCCCGCGTTCACATCGACCTGCGCCTGCGCCGACGCGCGAGAGCGCGATCGCACCGACTATCGTGAGCAGGATCGCACCGACCCGCGTTCAGCAGGATCGCACCGACTGCGTCAGAGATCCCGCACCGACAATCGTCAGCGACGTTACGCGTGAGGCCGTGAGCCGCGCTGTTTCTTTGCCGGCACGCTGGGCGCGCGCTCGGCGACGCGGCGGCCCGGCTGATTCATCTGGAGCAGCGACTGCGCTTCTGAGAACAGACCGAGCGCGAATTGCAGCTGCGGATCGCGCTTCGCGAGATCGGCGTAGGCGCGACCGAGGCCGAACAGATCGCTGTTGATCTCCTTCTGAATCGACGCGGTGATGTAGGGCAGGTCCGTCTGCCATTGCGCCTCGTCGAACCGGATGGGCGTCGTCTGCACCATCTTCTTGAACTCGTCCAGCATGGCCGGCGTCACCTCGAAGCCGGCGGTGAGCGCACGCGGCGTGCTCGGCTTGGCTGCGATGCGCGCGTCGCCGTCCCGCATGAAGCGCTCGGCGAACTGCTCGAACAAGGCGCGCGCCGCGATCGTTCGCGCCAGTCGCGACGGGCTGAAGCCGTCTTCGTATCCGTCGAACCGGCGATCGGGCTCGATCCCTCCGCCGCCATACACGCGGCGTCCGCCATCGGTGTACTTCAGGTCGCTCGAAGTCTTCGGACTGGCGTTCTGGTCGCGCAGCGTGTAGGTGAGGTAGTCGTCGAAGCTGGCGTCCCACGGACGCTGGATGAGGCGTCCGCTCGGCGTGTAGTAGCGCGCGGTCGTGATTGCAGCGCCTGCCCCGCCGCTCAAACGGTACACCGACTGCACGAGCGCCTTGCCGAACGTCGTCTCACCGACGATGAGCGATCGATCGTGATCCTGAAGAGCACCGGAGACGATCTCCGACGCGCTCGCGCTCGACCGGTTCACCAGCGTGATCATCGGCACGTCGAGATAGTTGCTCGGCTCGGTCGCACGGTAGTCCTGATCGGAATTGTCGGTGCGGCCGCGGGTGTAGACGATGAGCGCGCCCTGCTTGAGGAAACGGTTGGCGACGAGGATCGCCTGGTCGAGGGCGCCGCCGGGATTCCCGCGCAGGTCGAAGATCAGCCGCTTCATCCCTTGCTTGGTCAAATCCGCGAGCGCGTTGCCGAGGTCGTTGTCGGTGTGCTCACCGAAATCCTGCAGCTTGATGTAACCGGTCTGGGCATCCAGCATGACGGCGGCGGGGACGGTGTTGATCCGCACCTCGTCGCGCCGCACCCGCATCGGGATCGGATCGTTGAAGCTGGCGCGCTTCACGGTGATGTTCACGCTCGTACCCTTCGGCCCCTTGATCTTGCCGACGACCCGATCGCTCTGCCAGCCCTTGGTCGATTCCCCTTCGATCGACGAGATGATGTCGCCGCGACGCAGGCCGCTTTCGTACGCGGGCGTCCCTTCGTAGACGCCGGCCACGGTGATGTCGCCGTTCACCGCTCGAATGAGGACGCCGATGCCGTAGTACCGACCTTCCTGGCGCTCGCGGCTCTGCGCGAAGGTCTTGGGATCCATGAAGCTCGAATGGGGGTCGAGCGTCTGCAACAGGCCGGAGATCGCGCTGTAGACCAGCCGATCCGACGGCACCTCGCCGAGGTAATTGTTTTCCACCGCGGTCAGTGCGGCGGTGAACACCTTGTACTGGTCGGAAACCGGATCCTGCGCAGCGAGCGTGGCGCGTCCGAAGAAGCCAGCCGTGAACCCGCATGCCACCACCATGATGGCGGCGATTGAGACGGTGCGAAGTCTGCGCATGAAGATATCCTTTTCCGAACTACTCGTCGTCGCGCTCGGCGGCGGCCGCGCGCCGTTTTTTGATTTGTTCCCAGAGTTCCAGCCGCCGTTTGATCTCTTTTTCGAACCCGCGATCAGTGGGACGATAGTAGGTCCGGCCCGCGAGCGAGGGCGGCAGACAGTCCATGCCGGTCACCGCCTCCGGGTCGTCGTGGGCGTACTGATAGCCCCTACCGTAGTCTAGCTGTTTCATGAGACTTGTGGGGGCATTACGAAGATGTAAGGGGACCGGGTCGGCCGCCTGCGTATGGGCGTCGGTTGCGGCCGCGTTATAGGCAGAGTAGACGGCGTTGCTCTTCGGGGCAGTGGCCAAATAGATTGCGGCTTGGGCGAGGGCAGTATTCCCTTCGGGCATCCCGATGAAATGAGCGGCATCCTTGGCCGCGACCGCAACGGTCAGCGCGTGCGGATCGGCATTGCCCACATCTTCCGAGGCAAACCGGATCAGTCGACGGGCGATATAGAGAGGGTCTTCGCCCGCCTCGAGCATTCGGGCCACCCAGTACACCGCAGCGTCGGGATCGCTGTTCCGCATCGACTTGTGCAGTGCAGAGATGAGGTTGTAGTGCTCCTCGCCCCCCTTGTCGTAGAGGAGCGCTCTCCGCTGAATCGACTGCTCGAGTTGAGCCATCCCCAGCTGTCGCACGCATGTCTCTGGATCCATCGGAGCTGACGCCGCGGCAAATTCCAGGAGGTTCAGTGCGGCCCGCGCATCGCCGTTTGCGAAGCGCGCAATCGCCGCGATCGCCTCGTCGGAGACCGTGGTGTCCGGGCCGCCAAGCCCGCGCTCGCGATCGGCGAGCGCTCGCCTCAGGATGTGCTCGATCGCGTCCGCGGTGAGCGGCTGAAGGACGAAGACCTTCGAGCGCGAGAGCAGCGCGGCGTTCACCTCGAACGAAGGATTCTCGGTCGTCGCGCCGATGAGCACGATGTCGCCAGCCTCGACCCGCGGCAGGAACGCGTCCTGCTGCGCCTTGTTGAAACGGTGAATCTCGTCGACGAACACGATCGTGCGCCGCCCGGACCGCCGCCGACGATCCTGCGCCATCGCCATCACTTCTTTGATCTCTTTGATTCCCGCCAGAACGGCGCTGAACGGAACGAAGTACGCCTTCGTCGTCTCCGCGATCACGCGCGCGAGCGTCGTCTTGCCGGTGCCTGGCGGTCCCCACAAGATGATCGACTGAATCAGATCGCGCTCGATCGCATCGCGCAGCGGTTTGCCGGGAGCCAGGATGTCGTCCTGTCCCACGATCTCGTCGAGCGTGCGAGGGCGTACCCGTTCGGCGAGCGGCGTACCCGCGGCCGGCTCGCGCGCGGATGGGGGCTCCGGCTCGTCGTCGAAGAGGCTCATTTCCTTGCTCGTCTCGCCGCGTAGACCAGCACCGCTGCCGCCGCCGCGACGTTCAGCGATTCGACCGGGCGTGCCATCGGGATCGAGACCGTCGTGTCGCATTCGGCGAGGACGTCCATGCGAAGTCCGGGGCCTTCACCGCCGAGGATGAGCGCGACCTTGCCACGCCAGTTGATCGCGTCAGGGTCCTCGCCGCCGCGCGGGATCGCGGCAATCGTCCGCAGGCCCGCGTTCCTCATGCCTTCGAGCGCAGCAGCGGTGCTGATGCCCGAGACGACCGGCAGCCGCAACGCGCTCCCCATGCTGCCGCGCACCGCCTTCCACGAGAACGGATGCGCCGACGATCCGCACACGAACGCACCGGTGGCGCCACCCGCTTCGGCCGCGCGCAGCAGCGCGCCGACGTTGCCCGGTTCCTGCACATCGACGGCGACGATCAAGAGGGCGCTGTCTGGGGCACACAATGTTGCTGCGTCGACCGGACGTCGTGCCACGATCGCGGCGATTCCGGAAGGCGTTCGCACCGGGCTCAACGCGTCGAACACCTCATCGGACGTCTCGATCACGTCGATGCCTTCATGCGCGAGCGTGCGCGCAAGCTGGCCCTCTTCGCCGTTGGTGCGGAGGCTCGAAGAGGCAACCGCCACCACCTCGAACGTGAGCCCGGACGTGCGCGCGTCGCGGACGAGGTGGGCGCCATCGAGCAGCAAGTGAGCGCCGCTCGGATCCGGTGTGTCGGCGATGGAGCGGAACCGGCCGACGATCGGGTTGTGACGGCTGGTGATGGTCTTCAACCGGCAACCATTGTGCTACAGTCTGAATTCACTCATGAAAGATCGGATTCTGAAACGCTTCAACGAGGAGATCTCTGCGCTCGAGCGCGAGTTGAAGGTCGATCTGCCGAAGGAGATTCAGCGGGCGCGAGAACTGGGCGACCTGCGGGAGAACGCGGAATACAAAGCTGCCAAGGACCGGCAGGACATCGTCAACGCGCGGATCGCGATGCTGAAGCGTCGGGTCGGCGAGATCTCACTGATGAACATGGATCGGATACCGCACGGCCGTGCCGGCTTTGGTTCCACTGTCGAATTGAAAGAGTCCGGGGGTGAAAGGCTGACCTTCCAGCTGGTCATGCCCGAGGAAGCGGACGCTGAGCGAGGACTGATTTCCACCTCGTCGCCGATCGGAAAGGCGATCCTGAACAAAGAGGAAGGCGACGAGATCACCGTGAAGACGCCGAGCGGCACGCGGACCTTCGATCTCGTGAAGCTCACCACCATCCACGACGAAGCCTGACTCTCTTTCAGTGCCGCCATACTCCCCCGAACGTCGAACGGCGTTGGTACTGACCGGGACGGGGGCACACGGGGCCTATCATGCCGGCGCGCTCCGTGCGCTGCAGGAGACCGGCGTCAAGATCGATGTCGTCGCGGGCCACGGCATTGGCGCAGGCGGAGCAGCGCTGGCCGCCATCGATGGCGCGTCGCGTCTCTGGGATCCTGAAGGCGTCTGGCGTGGCCGCGGCGCCCGGTCGATGTACGCGCAGCGGCGGTACCTTCGCGGCGGCGGGGGACGTCGCGTGCGGAGCCGGTGGTGGTGGCGGATCGCGGGTGCGCCGATCGACGCGCGCGCCGCTGCGGAGCGATTCGCCGACGCGCTGTGGGAACTGATTCGCGGCGCGGCGCCGCTGGCGCGTCCAGCGGGGGTGGCGCTCGGGCGACGGTTCTCGGAGGTGCTCGTCGAGAATCTCGGACAGCCGGGTTTTCGCGAGCTGATCCTCGTCGCCACCGATCTCGACGCTCGCCGCGATCTGGTAGCGGCGCTGCTCGGCGAGCCGCATCGACATGATTTTCTCGCGCCTCGTGTCGGCGTCGATCGTCGGTCGGAGGTGCTCGATCTGACCGGCGTCGGCCGCGATCACGCGCTCGATATGGTCGCGGCTGGTGTGACGCCGCCGCTTGTCAGCGACCCGCATCTGCTGACGTTTCCGTCCGACGGCTTCTGGCGCGGCGAGACGCATCGCGTGTGCGATCGTGCCGGTGCGCTGCAGCGTCTGCTCGAGGAAGTGGCGTCAGCCGGTGTCCGGCAGGTCGTGATCGTGAGCGGCATCGCACCGTCCGCGGCGCCGCATCGTCTGCGTGCGGCACGGCTCGATGTGCGCGGTCAGTTCGGCGAATTCCAGACCGCCGCCGAAGCCGTGGCGCTGCGCGACGCGATTGAGGCGACCCGCATCTACTTCGACTCGGTGTATCTGGTGCAGCCGACGCACAATGCGATCGGTCCCTACGACCTCGATGGCGCCTACGATGAGGCGTCCGATCGACGGCAGCGAATCTCAGAGCTGATCGAGCGTGCCTACGAAGACACCTATCGCCAGTTCATCGAGCCGGTCGTCGGTGCCAGCGGCGAACGGATCGCGCGTCGGGTCGAGCCGCTCAGGGCGCGCGGAGGGAGCTGAGAGCGCGGAGGAAGCTGAGAGCGCGGAGACGACGATCATCGCGGAGAGCGCAGAAGGGCAGAGAATTTTGTTTCTCTCACAGGTCCAATCGTTCGGTTGGCGGGAAACCTGTTCACCGTAGCAGCTTTCTGCTTACGACAAACCTACGAAGTACGAGAAAAAAACTTCCGTTCCTCCGTTCCTCCTGTTAATCCGTTCCTCCGTCTCCTCCGTTCCTTTCTCGAACTCACAACCTCCACCTCCCAAGTAACGGAGAGGACGGAGCGAACGGATTAACAGGAGGAACGGAGGAACGGAGGCTCTTGGTCAGCCTGAGATATCGTCTCCGCGCTCTCCGCCCCCTCCTGACGACACGAGTCACTTCCTCTCTTCGAGCAACGGCGGCAGCCCCTCACCCGACTTGAGCATGCCCTGGCGCGAATAGGTAACGAGCTTGTCGCGCGTGTCCTCGATATCGAGATTGCGCATCGTCAACTGTCCAATGCGATCTTGCGGCGTGAAGGCCGACTCGCCCTTTTCCATCGTCAGCCGTTCCGGCTTGTAGGTGAGATTCGGGCTTCGCGTGTCGAGAATGGAGTAGTCGTTGCCGCGACGCAGTTCGATCGCGACCTCCCCGGTGATGAGATGGGCGATCCAACGCTGCGACGAGTCCCGCAGCTTGATCGCCTGGGTGTCGAACCAGCGGCCCTGATAGAGCAGACGGCCCAGGCGCCGGCCGCTGTCGCGATAGTCTTCGATCGTGTCCTCGTTGTGAATGCCGGTAATGAGGCGCTCGTAGGCGATGAACAGCAGCGCCATCCCGGGTGCTTCGTAGATGCCGCGGCTCTTGGCTTCGATGATCCGGTTCTCGATCTGATCGCTCATGCCGAGACCGTGCCTGCCGCCAATCCGGTTGGCTTCCGTCATCAGGGCGACCGGATCGGTGAAGCGCTGGCCATTGAGCGCGACGGGTATGCCTTCTTCGAATGTGACCATCACTTCTTCCGGCTTGATCGCCACGTCGGGCCGCCAGGACGCGACGCCCATGATCGGCTCGACGATCTTGATGCCGCTGTTCAGGTGCTCGAGATCCTTGGCTTCGTGGGTAGCGCCGAGGATGTTCGAGTCGGTCGAGTACGCCTTCTCGACGCTCATTCGATAGGCCAGCCCTGCGCGCTCCATGTACTCCGACATCTCTTTCCGCCCGCCGAGCTCGTCGATGAAGCTCTGATCGAGCCACGGCTTGTAGATGCGAAGCGCGGGGTTGGCCAGCAGCCCGTAGCGGTAGAAGCGTTCGATGTCGTTGCCCTTGAAGGTGCTGCCGTCGCCCCAGATGTTGACCTGGTCATCCTTCATGGCGAGCACGAGCATCGTGCCTGTGACCGCGCGGCCGATCGGAGTCGTATTGAAGTACGGAACGCCGGCGGTCGAGATGTGAAAGGCGCCGCACTGCAGCGCGGCGATGCCTTCCGCGACGAGCTGGGCGCGGCAGTCGATCAGGCGTGCCTGCTCGGCACCATAGGCCAGCGCTTTCTTGGGAATCGCGTCGTAATCGGGCTCGTCGGGCTGTCCAAGGTTTGCCGTGTAGGCGTAGGGAATGGCGCCTTTCGCACGCATCCAATGCAGCGCGGCGCTCGTATCGAGGCCGCCCGAAAACGCGATCCCGACTTTTTCACCGACGGGAATCTTCTGGAGGATCGTGGCCATGAGACTTCCATCATAGTTGAGGACTACAGGTGTCTTGAACGTCGGTTGAACAATGTTTACACTATTGAACAGTGTTCAATTTGCGGCTGTTCAATCTCCTGCTGTTCGCGTTGCCGGGCGCTCGATGAAGACCGTCGCAAGCAGGGAAGAACGACAGCGGCTGGCGCGCGAGACGACCCGCCGCGCCGTGCTCGACGCCGCGCTCGAACTCTTCATCGCGGACGGATACGCGCAGGTCTCCATTCGCAACATCGCGGTCAAAGTCGAATACAGCCCGGGCGCGATCTATAGCTACTTCTCGTCGAAGGACGAGATCTTTTTTGCGTTGGCCGAAGAGGGATTCCGTCTCCTCGGCGCACGGGGGCTGACGCCGTCCGCGACCGACGACCCGGTCGAGGCGCTCCGTACCGCGGCCTGGCGGTTCTACGAGTTCAGCAAGGAACAGCCCGAGTACTTCGCGCTGGTCTTCCTCGACAGACATGTGCCGCGCATCGGTCGCGAGTACGAACAGTTCGCGTTCATGTCGGAGATGAAGGATCGCATTCGCGCGCAGATCGGGCGCGCAGTCGCAGAGGGCACTTTCCCGCCCGCGACGCAACCTGACGTGGCGATGCGGCTCCTCTTTGCGCCGGTGGTCGGGATCGTCTCGTGGAAGCTCTCACAACGTCTCGCGCCGAACGAAGATCCAGACGCGCTCGTGCGCGACTCCATCGAGACGACCCTGATTGGCTTGAAAGCGGGCGCACCCGTGCACGCACGGCCTGCGTCCCGCAGCGGCGGCTTCGACGTCGGGAAGACGACGTAGGCCGTCGCGCGCGCTATCTCAACGCTCAATGAGGCACAACCTGACGTGACAGCCTACTGCATGCTTCGAAGACTGATTGGTGTGCTCAGTGTTGCTCTGATTCTCGCCATCCCGCGCGCGGGCGGCGCGCAGATTCGAATGCCGGGTCCAACGCTGCCTCCCAACAGCCCGTTCATGGGCGGTGTGCCGACGGGGACGGCGAAGTCCGAGCCGATCCCGATCTCGATTGCCGAAGCGATTCGTCGCGCGCTCGAGCGCAACCTCGGCGTCCTGGAGGCGGAAGAGGCGGTGAATCGATCCACGGGCGCACGATGGCTCGCGCTCAGCGAGTTGCTCCCGGACGTGAGCGGATCGGCGCTCGAGTCCCGCCGCAAGAACAGCCTCGAGGCCTTCGGCTTCCCGCTCGGCCCCGCCTTTCCGCGAGTGGTCGGCCCCTACAACCTGTTCGATGCACGCGTGTTCCTGAAGCAGACGGTGTTCGATGCGAGCTCGCTGAACAAGCTGCGCGCGGAGACGCACGAACTGGCGGCGGCGCGCCATTCATATAAGAGCGCTCGCGAATTCGTCGTGCTCGTGGCGGCCGATCTCTATCTCGAGGGCCTCGCGGCGCAGGCGCGCGCGGCGACGGCGCGGGCGCAGCTCGAGACCGCACAGGCGCTGCAGACCCAGGCGCAGGACCTTCGTCAGAACGGCATCGTCGCGGGCATCGACGTGCTGCGCGCCGAGGTGCGGGTGAGCACGGAACGCCAGCGAACCACCGCCGCGCAGGCCGATTTCGAGAAGGTCAAGCTGCAACTCGCGCGCGTGATAGGGCTGCCGATCGGTCAGGCGATCGCGCTCTCCGATCAGATTCCGACCGTGCCGATTCCGGAGATGACCGTCGAGCAGGCGCTCGAACGCGCCTATCGCGATCGCCCCGACTATCTGGCTGCGCAGGAGCGTCTGCGAGCGGCGGAAGCCGCGCGCAGCGCCGCTGCGGCCGAGCGGCTGCCGACGATTGTGGTCGATGCCGACTACGGCGTCATCGGGCTCACGCTGCCCTCGTCGCTGGCGACGTTCACGCTGACCGGCACGGTCAAGGTGCCCATCTTCGATGGCAACAAGACGAAGGCGCATATTCAGCAGGCCACCGTCGATCTCAACAACCGGAAAGCGGAGTTCGACGATTTCCGCGCGCAGATCAACTACGAGGTGCGCTCGGCATTTCTCGATTTGCAGGCGACTCAAGAAGAGTTGGAGGCCGCCACACAAGGGCGCGACCTATCGGCGCAGCAGCTCGTGCAGGCACGTGATCGATTCGCCGCGGGCGTCGCCAACAACATCGAGGTGATTCAGGCACAGGAGGCGGTGGCGCTCGCCAACGAGCAGTACATCGCCGCCGTGTTCGGATACAACGTCTCGAAGGCGGTCCTGGGTCGCGCGCTTGGAACGGTGGAAGAGGCGATTGCGAAGTTTCTCGGAGGAAAGTGATGTCGTCGCGTGTGCGGATCATTGCCGCTGCAGCCGTTGTCGTTCTGCTCGGAGTAGGTGTCTGGTTCTGGCTCACGCGCGGCCGCGAGTCGACCGACGATGCGCAGGTCGATGCGTACGTGACGCCGATCGCGTCACGCGTAGGCGGAACCGTGCTTCGCGTCGCGGTCGGTGACAACCAGCACGTCGAGGCCGGCGCCGTGCTGGTCGAAATCGATCCACGCGACTATCAAGTCGCGGTCGAGCGCGCGCGTGCGGAACTGGCCAACGCCGAGGCGGACTCCGCCGCGGCAGAGGCCAACTTGCCGATCTCGAAAACATCAACCACCAACAGCGTCGCAGCCGCGCGCGGTGGTGTCGATCGAGCGCGATCGTCTGTCATCGAAGCAGAACACGGCCTGGAAGCGGCGAAAGCGCGGCTGCAGACGGCGCAGGCACGGAAACGAGAGCTCGATGCCACGGCCGCGAAAGACGCCAAGGACGTCGAACGGCTGAAAGGGCTGCTGGCCAAGGATGAAATCCCGCGGCAGCAGTTCGACACCGCGCTCGCGCAGTCGGAATCATCGCGCGCCGCGGCCGACTCGGCCTCGTCGCAGGTGCATGAGGCCGAAGCCGCCATCCGTGTTGCCGAAAGCCAGCTCGCGTCGACCCACGGTGGAGAAGCGGTGGCCAAGGCGGAGCTGGGCACGGCGCAAACCGCGCCCGAGCAGATGGCGATCGCCCGGGCGCGCGCCGCATCAGCGATGGCGAAGGTCAAGCAGGCTGAAGCGAACCTGAAGCAGGCCGAGCTCAATCTCGAATACACCACGGTCAAGGCGCCGTTCAAGGGCATGGTGAGCCGCAAATCAGTCCAGCCGGGACAGGTCATCCAGCCCGGTCAGCCGATGATGGCGATCATCCCGCTCGAGCAGATCTGGGTCACGGCGAATTTCAAGGAGACTCAGCTCGAAAACATGCGGCCGGGACAGCGCGTGGTGGTCAACGTCGACGCCTACGGCGGCCACCGGTTCGAGGGCAAGGTCGAGAGCATCGCTCCGGCCACCGGTGCGCGGTTCAGTCTGCTGCCGCCCGAAAACGCCAGCGGTAACTTCGTCAAGGTCGTGCAGCGTGTACCGGTGAAGATCGTCTTGAATGCCGGCCAGGATTCTGAGCGGCTGTTGCGGCCCGGGATGTCGGTGACGCCGACGGTGTATACGAGATAGGTCTCTGGCTTCGGGTGACAAGGGCAATCAACTGTGGCTTCTAACGTCAATCCCTGGATCGTTGCCATCGCAGTGATGTTCGCCACCTTCATGGAGGTGCTCGACACCACCGTGGTGAACGTGTCGCTGCCGCACATCGCGAGCAGCATGGCGGCGACGACCGATGAGGCGACGTGGGCGCTGACCTCGTATCTCGTCGCAAACGCGATCGTCCTTCCGCTCACCGGGTGGTTGGCGTCGATACTCGGACGCAAGCGACTGCTCATGGCGTCGACGGCAGGATTCACGGCGGCTTCAATACTCTGCGGGCTGGCGCCGAACTTGCCGTCGCTGGTGCTGTTTCGCATCGTGCAAGGTGCAACCGGCGGCGCACTTCAGCCACTCTCGCAGGCCGTGCTCCTCGAAACGTTCAAGCCTGAGGAACGCGGCCGCGCCATGGGCTTCTGGGGACTCGGCGTCGTCGTCGCTCCGATTCTCGGACCGGTCGTCGGTGGATGGCTCACCGAAAACTACACCTGGCGGTGGGTCTTCTACATCAACATCCCATTCGGCATCGCGTCACTCATCATGACGCGGCTCTTCGTCTTCGATCCGCCGTATCTGCGACGGGAATCGCGAGGGATCGACTACTGGGGCATGGGCCTGCTGGTGGTCGGCATCGGCGCGCTGCAGTTCGTGCTCGACAAGGGCCAGCAGGATGACTGGTTCTCGTCGCACTTGATCCTGACGCTTGCGATCCTGTCGGGCGTGGCACTCACGGCGCTCATCGTGCAGCAGCTGCGATCGAAGAATCCGCTCGTCGATCTGCGGCTCTTCAAGGACCGCACGTATGCCGTCGGCGTGTTCCTGATGACGGTGCTCGGCTTCGTGCTCTACGGCAGCCTGGTGCTTCTGCCGATCATGCTGCAGACGCTCTTCGGCTATCCGTCGCTGCAGGCCGGTCAGGCGATGGTGCCTCGTGGGATCGGCTCACTCATCATGATGCCGGTCGTGGGTGTGCTCACCGGCATACTCGATGCGCGCAAGCTGCTGGCGGTCGGTCTGACAGTCGGCGGCGTCACGCTGATCTGGATGGGGCAGCTCAATCTGGAGGCGGGCTATTGGGATCTGGCCTGGCCACAGTTCATTCAGGGCGCCGGCATGGCGCTGCTGTTCGTGCCGCTCACGACCGTGTCGATGTCGACGATCGCGCCCGAGCGGATGGGATACGCGACGAGTCTCTTCAACCTGATGCGGAACATCGGCGGCAGCGTCGGCATCGCGGTGACCAACACGATCCTGCAGCGCCAGCGGCAGACGACGGCGACGCAGCTGGGTGAGCACATCAGCAGCTACAACGAAGCCACGCAGGCGATGCTCGCGCAGATCATGAACGGCCTCATCGCCGCCGGATCCGATGCGGTGACAGCGGCCAACCGCGCCTATGCCGTCCTGCACGGCATGCTGATCCGGGAAGCGTCGATGGTGGCGTTCGTGATGCTGTTCCGTCTGCTCGGCGTCGTCTTCCTCGTCATGATCCCGCTCGTGCTGATCATGAAGCGGCCGAAGGGAAGGGCGTCGATGGCGGATGCGCACTGATGCTGAGAGAACGGAGGCGACGGAGAGAACGGATTGACAGGAGGAACGGAGAAGCGGAGATATTCTAGCCTGCTGTCTCATTCTGTTGCGGGGTTTATGAGATGCTTCTAGTCTCCGTTCCTTCGTTTCTCCTGTTAATCCGTTTCCTCCGTCCGCCTCCGATTCCTCGACACCCCTACGATGGACTCGGAGAACTTCTGGAAGTCGTCTCATGAATGACGGTATGCGAGCACGAGGACGATTCACTCCCGGGGTTATCGATTACGAGAGCATGTCGACTCGGTATCAGTCCGGGCGTGCGCTTTCGAAAGACGCCGCGAAGACATGGTCTGCAGTGGTCGAGCGGTTCGTTCGAGGGTCTGCACGCTCGAGAATCCTCGATCTCGGTGCGGGTACTGGCCGCTTCTCTGTCCTCTTTGCTGTGTCGCTCGAGGTTTGGGTAGTCGGAATCGAGCCATCGACTGGCATGCTCGGTGTCGCAGCACGCCAGGAGAAGCCGAACAATCTCGTGTATGTGGCCGGCACCGCCGAGCGCATTCCACTCGGCGATGCAACGTGTGACTTGGCGTGGTTGTCGCACGTCTGGCATCACATCCGCGATCGTCAGGCTTGCGCAGATGACCTCCGTCGAGTCGTGCGTCACGGAGGCCACGTCCTCGTACGTGGGACTTTCGGCGATCAGCTCGATGGGTTTCCGACGCTATTCCACTTCTGGCCATCAGTCCGGGCGATCTGTGAGGAGCTACCGACCATCCTGGAAACCGTCCGCGTTTTCGAGGCAAGCGGGTTCAGGCTGACTCAGCACCAGCGCATCCAGCAAGAGACCGCGGCGAGTCTCGGCAACTTCGCCGCACGGACTCTGTCCCGTGCCGATTCCGCGCTCACGCTCATCTCGGACGCCGAGTTCGAAGAAGGCCAAATCGCGATCGAAGCAGCAGCGGCTGCCGGACAAATGCCAGGCCCGGTGCTCGAGGTCATCGAACTCCTGGTGTTTCGAAACGGTTCGGATCGAGGCGGCGGGTAGCATGTTTGCGAACTGGCGCGCCATGGCGTGGAACTGATTGCGCTCACTGACCGCTGCAGGAACGAAGGTTCCGGAGGAAACGGATTAACAGGA
>DATFRP010000105.1:0-15186 GCA_035263125.1 Vicinamibacterales bacterium | reverse complement strand
CCCGCACGAACGAAGTCCTGCTTGACCCGTATGAACCGTGTCGTTGGCACATCACCAGATTGTGCGGGTTGATCGGCTGCATCCTTCATTGCTACGATCCGTCTAATAGACTAGACGGATGGCGAGGCAGATTACCGGCCGTGAGGTCATCAGACTGCTTGAAGCCCGCGGCTGCGTCGCCCTTCGCCAAAAGGGCTCACATGTGCGCGGTCAGTGCGGAGCTTGCTACACGACGGTGTCAGTTCACAGGGGGGAAACTCTCCCACTTGGCACGCTGAAGAAGATCGTACGCGACTTGGAGAAGTGCATAGGGAAGGGGAGGTTGCCATGACATATACCGCGGTCTACGAACGAGACCTGAACGATGGCCGGTGGCTCGTCGAAATTCCTGCGGTCCCTGGCTGCCATAGCTATGGGCGCACGATTGAACAGGCGCGCGACCGGATCCGGGAAGCCTTGGGGCTCTACGTCCCAAACGCCGAGAGGGCCACGATCGAGGACGATGTCAGGCTGACTGCAGCTGCCCTCGAAGCGGTGTCGCTCGCGTTGGCGCTCCGTAGTGAGATCGAGGAGATGCAGGCCAGGGTCCCGGCTGTTCAGAGGCGTGCAATCGCGCGATTGCGACGAATGAAACTCGGGCACAGGGACGTCGGAGAAATCCTCGGCTTGTCATTTCAGCGCATCCACCAGATCGCAAAACGTAAGGCTGGTTAAGCCGAGCCGGAAACGCGCGGCCCGAAAGGCTGAGCGCTTGAACGCTCATATCCTTCTCCATTCGTCGCGGCTGTGATCGACCGCAGCCGTCTCGCGTTGATCGCGGCGAGCGCGGCCAAATAGATGGACATCACAAAACTCGAAGCCGCCCGTCGCCAACTAGAGACTGCTTTGCACCTGTATTTCCAAGAAAGCGACCCAGTGTCGATTCATTCGTTGGCGGCGGCATCACATGAAGTACTGACAAATATCAGTCGCAAGACTGAGTCGGGCACGCAGATGATCTCGACTTGGTATCCGAGTGGACCAAGGAAGAGTATCGAAAAGAAGTGAGAAGAAAACTTCACGACGCGCAGAATTTCTTCAAACATGCCGATCAGGATCATGACCAGGTGCTCAAGAACTTCAATCCAGAACAGACCGAACTGGTACTGCTCGATGCTTGCTTTGCCTACCAACGAATCGCCGGGGAGCGCCCTCCCATTGTGGCGCTCTTCTACGTCTGGGCCAGACTCACGTTCGGACACGAGTACTTGAAGTACGACATCGATGGATCAGACATCACACCAAGGCTGGACCCTGATTTCTTGAACCGCATTCGAGCAATGACCCGGAGCTCGTTCTTTATGGAGATGTTTCCCGTCCTACATCGATCCATGTTCGGCGGACGATCGCTACATCAGTGAGCGCCCTTCCCTCCACTCATCGCGCGGATCGCTCTAGGTAGCCGTCTCGTACTGCCGCCGATTGAGCCGGCACGCCCTACAACGTCTCGGGGCCTGAAATCCCCGGTGTTTGCCGGCCTCGACTACGCCGGTTCGTGCCGTCCCGCACTCGACGTCGGCGGCGACTACTACGACTTCATCGCGCTGTCGAAGACCGAGCTGGGGATCGCGATCGGCGACGTTTCCGGCAAAGGCATTCCCGCTGCGCTGTTGATGGCAACCCTGCGCGCATTCCTGCGCGGCCAGACGATGCAGCGGCAGAGCGATCTGACCGCGGTCATGGCCAACCTCAACCAGCTCGTTTACGACAGTTCGACGTCCAACCGCTACGCGACGTTTTTCTACGGCGAGCTCGACACCTCCTCGCGTGTGCTCACGTACGTCAACGGCGGCCACAACCCGCCGCTGCTGTTCCGGCACTGCGACGGGGGCCGCGACGTCGTCCGGCTCGACGCGGGCGGCCCGGTGATTGGGTTGATGGAGGACTGCTTCTATCAGCAGGGCCGCGTGACGCTCGACACCGGCGACGTGCTCGTGGCATACACCGACGGCATCAGCGAAGCGTTGAAAGCGGTGTGACCGACGAAACGATCGAGTAATGTCGCACGCCGCCGCAGCGGGTCGGTCAGGGGAAGAAGCCGGGCGCGTCAGTGCGTCGGTCAGGCATGACCGAGACGTCGCGTGGCGTCAGTGGGTCATCGGCCGAGTAGCACCAGACGTGCCCGCACTTGATGCAGCGGTGGTACTCGACGCGGTCGGTGCTGACGGATTTGAGAGGACGCCCTTCACCTTGACACTTCGGGCAAGGCTTTGAAGTCATCAGACAGTCTGGGCTCGGCTGATCGAGAATGGCAATCAGGGGAAGTGGAAGCAGTTGGAGATACCTACCGCCCCGCCCCGCCTTGAGTTCCCCTGATCGCGGGAACCTATGAGCGTCAGATCTTCTTCAGGGGCGGCTCGTTCCGTTCGATCGGTGGTCGCATCACGTCCCGTGGAGGAACGTCGGGCCGGTCATTGTGATGAACCCACAGCTGATGACAGGGATCGCATCGGTAGTAGCTCACGAGCTGAGTGCTGCAGGCTTCGAGCAGCCGACCAGAGCGCCCACATTTCGGGCAGAGGTTGTGAATCATCGGGAGTGAGACGATGTAGACCACGAAACGTAATGGAGCGGCAATAGGGGCAGGCGGAGGTTGTCCGAGGGGACGCCCCCAAGACGGATTTAGGTGAGATCCCTATACGAGGTGGGTTCATCCGAATCAAGCGACATGGTTGTGAACTCGTCATTCGCCGGGCCGATTGGCCGCAACAAGGTGTACTGCTAGAATCTCAACAATTCCCCCCGCATGAGTGCAAATCGCGAGCCCATCGAAGCGGCAGCCATTGCCACTTCCAGCACGTCTGCGGCCGCTGAACCGTCGCCGCTGACATTCAAGGCATTCCTCGAATCGACGGCGCCGGAGTCGATCCAGGAGGTGAGAGACCTCTTTTCTTATGAGGCGTACTTCAACGGTGCCACAAGGAGCGCTGATTACGGCTACAAGCTCGCCGTGCCGGCAATCCAGCTCTATTGCACCAACAACGCCTGCAAGGGGAATCTGCTCTTCACCTGTATCTCGACACGCCCGACCAAGCCCGACAACGACGACGTGCACCACGTGTTCCTGACGTACTGCTGCAAGAACTGCGAGAACACGCAGAAGATGTTTGCACTCGCGTACAGGCGCAACAAATCTGACGCGCAGGCCGGACACGTCGTGAAGCTCGGAGAACTGCCAGGCTTCGGACCGAGAGTCCCATCGCGGCTGATCTCGCTGATCGGCCCGGATAGCGATCTGTTCCTTCGCGGGAGTCGCGCTGAAGTTCACGGCCTCGGAATCGGCGCATTCGCGTATTACCGTCGCGTCGTCGAGACTCAGAAGGGGCGGCTGATCGAAGAGGTCGGCAAAGTAGCGAGAAAGCTCGGCGCGTCGGCCGACGTGATCGATCGATTTGACCGCGCCGCGCAAGAGACCCAGTTCGCCAGGGCGATCGAGCTACTCAAGGACGCCATTCCGGATGCGCTGAAGATCGAAGGTCACAATCCACTCACGCTGCTCCATGATGCGCTCAGCGACGGTCTGCAGGCTGAGACAGATGCAGAGTGCCTCCGAATCGCGGCCGACATACGAATAGTTCTCGCTGCGCTTGCGGTACGACTGAGCGACTTGCTGAAAGAGCAGGCTAGCGTCAAGAACGCGGTGTCACGTCTCCTGACGCGCCACCTGCGACAACAGGCCGTCGCCGATCCTGAAAGCGGCAACGGTACCGCTTCAGCATAGCCTGCAAATCGCGAAGAAGGTTTGTGTCGGCCGCTTGTTGCCGCGCAGTCACCAACTCGCCACGGAACCATCACCTGCTTGGGCCGCTGGCACTGTCTCTTTTTGCGGGCCCTGCGCCGCTTGCCAAGCTTTGTGGTGGTCATGGGATTGAGCAAGCCGCGCGAGAAGCGCCAGGAGGATGGCGAAGCCGACGACGCTAGGGCCGATGACGGCTGAACCCGACAGCAGGACGCCGAGGAACCCGATCAGGGAAGCGAGCGCTGCCAGTGCGATGGACATGAAGCCTCCAGTTGCAATTCACGGGAACGCGTGACACTCGGGAGCAATCGAAAGCGACGCCAGGTGTTGGAACCACCTCGACGACGTCTGACCCCTCACCGGTGTGGTTACCGCATTGTAGCCATACCTCTGCTGCTCTCACGTCTCGTGGAGTAACATGACGGCCATGTCCACGATCCTCGACCGCGCAGCCGTCCTCGCGATTGGCATTTTCATCGGGATCAGCATCCGCGGAGGCGAAGTCGATCCCGCGGCCATCCCCATCTACGCCGCTGCGGGCATCCTGATCATTGCCGCCAGACTCGCCGTGGTTAGATATCGCGAGAAGAAGGACGCTCAACGTCTCGGCTGACGCCTCTAACTCTGCTAGCGTTTCTTCGCCGCCTTCGTTTTGCGATGAAGCCGTGATGACCGGCGCGTCCACGCGACGACGTTGCGTCGCACACCCGCAGCACAGCTTCGACGACAAGTCATCTCGCGCGCGGATTGTTTCCTGAACTCTCCTCCGGAAGTCTTCGCGCGCGACCCATCGTCACACCGCATTCACATCCATCTCGCGCGTGTATCGTGGCTGGACTCTTGCTCCGCGGGTCCGGGCTCATCACACCGAAGGGAGGGTCAAATGAAGAACGTCATTCGAGCCTGGAAGGACCCTGCCTACCGCGCCACGCTGAGCGCGGCGGAGCAGGCGGAGCTGAACAGCCCGGCCGGCATGATCGAGTTGACCGGGACTGACCTCGAACTCGTGGGCGGCGGCGGACATTCGCACAGCGGGAAATCGAGCAAGTCCCACAAGTCGAGCCGCTCCGGCAAGTCGAGTAGGTCGGGCAAGAGCAGTGGGTCCGGCAAATCCAGTCGTGGCAGCGGGAAAGGATCCCACTAGTTTCGACGCAACCGTGCTGCACAGCTGCGGGACCTGACAAGCCCCGCAGCTCGTCGCTCTGGACAGAAGCGATCAGGCGCCGGTCAGGTCACGCATCCGAATTCACCGGAGGGACGCAGGTCGACATGCGCACCTCGGTCTCACTGGCGACCGACAACCTCGTTTGGTATCGAGCGGTCACGCTCTCAGAGCGGCTCGCGAGAGGTGCGCCGGCAGACGTCAGCGATCCCTCCGAGTCGATCGAGCACATCGAACCGGATGTCGAACGGCGATTGCAGTACTGCCTTCGCAGCTGGACATCGCAGAAGCCCTTCGACCGCGCCGAATACTTCCAGCAGCGTCTCGCGCTCGACAACCTGACTGAGAGCGATCTGCGCCGCCTCATCTGCGAATCGGTTGCGGATATCCGGGCGCGGGTGAGTACAGCACCCGATTGGGTGCGGACCATCGAAGACGCGCTGTCTTCGGCACCAACGTTCGCATTCCACGCGTTCCTCTCAAATCGCAGGAAGAGAGATCCACTCACTGCGTTCCTCGACGTCGCTGCCCCATTCATCACGCTGGGACTTCGACAGCTGGACATGGGCGCACAGATGCTGGCTCGCCACGTGCCGGCGTGCCCCTTCGAACCGTCAACGGTCAGCTCGCTGCTCTTCCCCAATCTCGCTCACACGCTGCTGCGCATCGTCAGCCGCACGATGGTTCTCGAACTCAACGCAGCGCGCCTCGACGAGACGCTTTCCGGTTCGAGCGCCGAGGAGCGATTCGCAAGTTTCATCGCCCGACTTCACTCCCCCAGCTGCCTCCGGACGATTTTCGAGGAGTATCCGGTTCTGGCGCGGTTGATCGCCGAGCAGACGACCAGATGGGTGACTCAGAGCCTGGAACTGCTCGAGCGCGTCGCAGAGGACGTCGATGCGCTCGAACACGCGTTCGCTGGCGGCCAGCGCCTCGGACTCGTCGTCGGGGTCTCGCAGGATCTCGCCGATCAACACGATGGAGGTCGTTCGGTTGCGATCGTCAGGTTCAGCTCCGGTGTCCGCGTCGTGTACAAGCCGAAATCACTGGCGGTCGACGCTCATTTCCAGGACGTGGTGCGATGGTTGACCGCTGCGGGGTTCGCGCCCGGCTTGCGACCGTTGACCATACTCGATCGCAGCAAGTACGGCTGGTCGGAGTTCGCGTCGGCGGATTCGTGCCGGACATTGGACGAGGTGGCCCGTTTCTACCAGCGTATCGGAGGCTACCTCGCGCTCCTCTTCGTCATGAACGCGAGGGACCTCCACGCCGGAAATGTGGTGGCATCGGGCGAGCATCCGATGCTGATCGATCTCGAAGCGCTGTTCCACCCACACCGCTCCCAGCCTCTGGATCCGAACACAGCATCGGCTGACCAGGTTGCGAACCGCTCGGTGCGGAACTCGGTCTTGCGAATCGGGCTGCTTCCCGAACGTATGTGGGGCAATGCCGAACACGACGGTGTCGACATCAGCGGACTCGGCGCCGCGGAAGGTCAAGTGACTCCCTACCCTGTCGCCACGTGGGACGAAGCCGGCACCGACACGATGCGTGTCGTCCGCAAACGCACACCGATCAAGACAGACCGCAATCGACCCACGCTTCGCGGTGAGTCGGTCGACGTCATCGAGCATCGTGATGCCATCCTCCACGGCTTCACGTCTGCCTACTCGATCCTGCAGGCGCGGCGACAGGAGTTGCTCGCCCCTGGCGGCCCCTTGAACGCCTTCGCACAAGATCCGGTGTGTGTGTTCCTCCGTTCGTCTCGAACGTATCGTCGACTGCTGCGCGAGAGCTGCCATCCCGATGTCCTGCGCGACGCGATCGATCGCGATCGCCTGTTCGATCTCTTGTGGGCCACAGTCCCTGGCGACCCCGACCTGCTCGGCGTGATTCGCTCTGAACAGAAAGAGTTGTGGAATGGCGACATTCCTCGATTCACTGCGCGACCTGGGTGTCGTGATGTGTGGCTCTCGAACGAAACGGTTCTTCCGGATTTCTTCCCGGAGCCAGGCCTGCTTTCGGTTCAGCGGAACCTGAACCAGATGAGTGCGGCAGGGTGTGAGCGCCAGGCGTGGTTCATCGACGCGTCTCTCGCGTCGATGCCTGGCGCGCAGCAGCGGCGGCGGTCATATCCGATCGTACGATCGACATCTCCCGTCGACAGCGATCGACTCGTGGCCGCAGCGGTGTCAGTCGGACATCGACTCGAACAGCTGGCTGTCCGGGGAGCCGACGATGCGTCATGGATCGGGTTGGAACTGGAATGCCGACGAGTCTGGTCGATTGCCCGTTCCGGACTGGATCTCGACGCCGGCATTCCGGGGATCGCGCTCTTCCTCGCGTATCTCGGTGCGGTGTCGGGCACGAACGCACCCACTGCACTCGCGGATACGGCGCTGACCACGATGCGCCGTGTTCTGGCAGAACGGTCGCCAACTCGCATCGCCATAGGAGGATTCGATGGCTTGGGAGGGCTGATCTACGTTCTCACACACCTTGCGACGCTATGGCACCGGGACGATCTCCTCTCTCAGGCCGACGAGCTGTCCATCCGTCTGCCGCAGCTCGTCGACGACGATGACGACTTCGATGTCTTCGGCGGGGCTGCTGGTTGCATTCTCGCGCTTCGCAGTCTCCAGACATGTCGTCCCTCGGATCGGCTGACGTCAGTCGCCGTTCAGTGCGGCGATCACCTGCTTCACGCGCCGCAATCGGCTGGTGACATCGGCATCGCGTACGCGCTCCTTGAACTGCACGCCTGGGCAGGAATCGAGCGTTTTCGGGCCGGCGCACTCGAACGACTCGATGATGGGCGCAAGGGCGGTCTGTCCGCTCTGCGTCAGGACTCCCAAGGCACTGATCTCTTTCGACTCTGCTGCGCCGGGTCGCGCCCGGACGACCTCACGACGCGAGCCGAGGTCGCAGTATTCGCTCGCGCGATCCGAGATCGCGGCGTCGACACGAATCACTCGCTGGGTCGCGGCGATCTCGGAAGCCTCGAGTTCCTGACGCGGGCGGCGAACCTGCTCGGCGACGAGGCGCTCTCTCAGGACGCAGAAAGGATTGCAGTCGGCATCCTCGATGACATCGAGCAGCACGGATGGCGTTGTGGAACGCCGCTCGGTGTGGAAACGCCCGGCCTGTTGGCAGGACTGGCGGGGATTGGATATGGGTTGCTCCGGATCGCTCGGCCCGACCTCGTCCCGTCGGTGCTGGCGCTCGAGCCGCCACTGATTGCGTGGCGCTCATGATGATCGAGAAGCGCCCCCCGACTGTCCTCGATCTCCGTCCCGAATCGTCGCGGATCAGGACGCTTTTTCGCCAGGAAGTGATCGACGCACGACGCGAGAGGGCGTTGGGCGACGTCCTCCTCGTGCAACCGCTGTCGGCCGGTGTCCTGACGCTCATCGCGGTGGGGCTGGCGGCGGGGCTGATCGCCTTCACGTTCTGGGGCGAATACACACGCAAGGCGCACGTCAGCGGCTATCTGGTTCCGACGACCGGGCTGATCAAGGTCTACTCGCGTGAAAACGGGACGATTGTGGACAAGCGCGTGGTCGAAGGGCAACGCGTCTCGAAGGGCGACGTCCTGTTTGTCGTCTCGATGGAGCGGCGAACGAGCGGAAGCGTCGACATACAGGCCGATGCCATGGCGCAACTCGAGCAGCGTCGTTCGAGCCTGCACACGGAGATCCAGCAGCAACGCGACATCGCCGAGATCGAGGATCGTTCACTCCGCGTCCGAGTGTCGTCGATGGAAAGTGAGCTGACCAAGCTGACACTCGAGATCGACACGCAAGAGCAGCGTGTCGCCGTGGCGGAGCGCGGCCTCGGACGCTATGAGGAGTTGCTGGCGCGGTCGCTCGTGTCTCAGGAGATGGTCGAGGAAAAACGGAAGGACCTCCTCGAGCAGCAGGGCAAACAGCATGCGCTGGAGCGCAGCCGCATCGAAATCGGCCAGGAGGTCGATGCGCTGCGCGCTCAGATCGATTCAGTGCGTCTGAAGGCACAGACCCAGCGGTCGGCCATTGCACGCGACATCTCACAACTGTCCCAGGAGTTGACCGAGTACGAATCGCGCCGGACGTTCGTCGTCACGGCCCCCGCCAACGGCACGGCGACGGCGGTGCTCGCTGAACTGGGCCAGGTCGCCAATCCAAGCCAGCCGCTGGCGTCGCTGCTTCCAGACCACGTCGAACTCCTGGCCCATCTCATCGTCCCGTCGCACTCGATCGGCTTTCTTGCGATCGACCAGACGGTGGCTCTGCGGTACCAAGCGTTCCCGTATCAACAGTTCGGAAGCTATCGGGCGCATGTCGCCGCGATCTCCAGGACGCTCATCATGCCCGACGAAATCGCGACGCCGGTTTCACTCAAAGAGCCGGCGTACCGAGTGACCGTCACGCTGGATTCACAGGTCGTCAAGGCCTACGGGCAGGACTTTACCCTCAAGGCGGGGATGCTCGTGGATGCCGACATCTGGCTCGAGAAACGGAAGCTGTACGAGTGGGTGCTGGATCCGCTCTACAGCGTTCTCGGAAAGGTGTGAGTTCGATGGTGCCGCTGCGATGAGCTCGCTCTTCTTCTCTGGTCGCAAGACAACGCCGGTCATTCTTCAGACCGAGGCGGCAGAGTGCGGCCTGGCGTGCCTCGCCATGGTTGCGGGCTTTCACGGATACCGAACGGATCTCCGCACTCTGCGGGCGAGGCACTCCATCTCGCTGAAGGGGACGACGCTCGCGCACCTGATCACGCTCGCGGGACGAATGGATTTGAGCTCGAGGCCGCTGCGACTCGACATGGAGTCGCTTGACAAGCTGCAGCTGCCCGCGATCCTGCATTGGGATCTCAACCACTTCGTCGTGCTGACCCAGGTCCGCAGACAGACGGCTGTCATACACGATCCGAAACGAGGCAGGCGCCAGCTGCCACTCGAGGAAGTGTCTTCCCACTTCACGGGCGTGGCGCTGGAGCTGACTCCCAACCAGCAGTTCACTCCCCGCGTAGAATCTCAGCGCATCGGCCTCCGCGCGCTGGTCGGCCCGCTCCCGGGTCTCGGGCGTGTACTGCTCCAGCTCTTTCTCCTCGGTGCCGCGATCGAAATCTTTTCGATCGTCGGACCGCTGCTGATGCAGCTGATTCTCGACCAGGTCGTCGTCGCCGGCGATCGCGATCTGCTCACAGTCCTGGCGCTCGGGTTCACGTTGATCACGCTGATTCGCGTCGGGGTCACCGCGCTTCGCTCGTGGTCCGCCCTCTATCTCGGCACTAAGCTCAACCTGCATCTGTTGACCCGTCTCTTCGGCCACTTGATGTCCCTGCCGATGCCCTTCTTCGCCCGCCGGCATCTGGGTGATCTCGTCTCGCGTTTTGATTCGCTGGGAGCGATCCGGCGAACGATCACGACCACGGCGCTGGAGATCCTCATCGACGGGCTGATGGCCGTGGTGACCGCGCTGATGATGTTCCTCTACAGCTGGACGCTCGGGCTCGTCGTCTGTGGCGTCACGGTGACATACGGCGTGCTGCGCGCGGCCAGATACCGTCCGCTGCGTGAAGCGTCCAGGGGTCAGATCGTCTGTTCGGCGAAGCAACAGAGCAACTTTCTCGAGACGGTGCGAGGCATGCAGGCGGTCAAGCTGTTCAACCGCGAGATCGACCGCACGATGCTGTATCAGAACCTGGCCGTCGATACGTTCAATGCCGGGATCCGCGTGCAGAAACTGCGGATGATTTTCAGCAGCCTGAACGGGATCCTCTTCGCCGTCGCCGACGTCGCGGTCGTCTGGATGGGGGCGCGCTTGGTGCTCGATGGCGGCTTCTCGGTCGGTATGCTGTTCGCGTTCCTGTCGTACAAATCGCAGTTCACCAAACGGATGTCCGATCTGATCGACAACGGGATCGACGTCTGGATGCTCGAGCTGCACACCGGCCGCGTGGCGGACATTGCGCTCGCCGAACCGGAATCACGCGAGATCGGTCCGGGCGACGTGGCGCCGCCCGCGCGCTTCGATATCGAGTTGCGCAATGTCAGCGCGCGCTATGCCGACGCCGAGCCGTACGTGCTCCGCCACGTGAATCTGACCATCGCGGAAGGCGAATCGGTGGCGATCGTCGGGCCGTCGGGGTGTGGTAAGACGACGCTGCTGCGGGTCCTGCTCGGATTGTTGCCAGCCTCCGAAGGTGAGGTGCTCATCGGCGGCATGAGTCTGGCTCACGCGGGATGCGCGAAGTTCCGCAGCATCATTGGCACCGTCATGCAGGACGACCGGCTGTTCAGTGGATCGTTGGCAGACAACATCTCGTTCTTCGATCCGGTCGCCGACCCCACTGACATCGAGTCCTGCGCCAGGATGGCTGCCGTGCACGACGACATCGCGGCGATGCCGATGGGCTATCACACCCTCATCGGTGACATGGGGACCGTGCTGTCTGGTGGTCAGAAGCAGCGGGTGCTTCTGGCACGAGCGCTCTACAAGATGCCGAAGATCCTGCTGCTCGATGAGGCGACGAGCCACTTGGACCTCGCGCGCGAGAAGAGGGTCAGTGAGGCCATTCGGCACCTGAATATCACGCGGGTCATCGTCGCGCACCGCCCGGAGACGATCGCGACCGCCGATCGGATCTTCGTGCTGGATCCAGATATGCGACTGCTCGCGACCAGCGAATCTCGTCCGGCCGCGCGCGTCCTGGGCGCGGGCGGAACCGGAAACTGACCAGCGCGGGTCCAAGCCGAGAATACGACCGTGAACACATCCACACTAACGATCGACGCGGTTCATACGAAACCAACGCTCGACGCGGTCAAGATCTTCAAACCGGGCGTCCCGCTCCGTGAGTTCAGCACGCTCACGCGGGTGTTCCCGCAGAGCCACTTCGAGCGTCTGTGGAAGGAAGACTTCCACTTCTACCACACGACGTTCTGGTACTCCTTGGATCGCAGACCGGAGAACATCTTCGAAACGATCATCAGCAGTGTGAAACCGCTGGCGGATCCGTCTCCGGATGTGACCGGCGTCGAGTGGTGGTTCAGCGTGCTCGTCACGAATTCGACGCCGCAATGGCTCCTGCCCTGCCATTTCGACCGCAACGATCTCGAAGAGAAGGATCTGAACAAACTCAAGTATCCCAATCGATCGAGCGTGCTCTTCCTCAATACCGTCCCGTACGGCGAGCTCGTCGTGACCGATCAGGTGCAGACCGAGAAAGGGGCGCGGCCGAAGCAGCCGAAGGACATGGTGTTCATCCACCCCAGTCGCAACCTGTATGCCGTGTTCCCCGGGGAGATGTATCACGGTGTGATCGGTCGGATGTGGCGCCCCATGAAGCGGACGCAGCTGCGCGTCACGATGGCGATCAATTGGTGGGTCGACAAGCCGAAGGCGACGTATCTCCACGATTCGCGCGACTGCAGACGCGTGTACGGGTTGCCGCCTGATCGGGTCGGGTGAGGAGCGGTCTGGATATCAGGAGGCGTCGGCCAGCGTCGTCAGAAGCCGTTTTGCCGTTTCCTGCTCAGGAACCGTTGCCAGAACCTGCTGACACGACGTGACGGCCTCTTGTGTGCAGGCTCGGGTGGCAAACGTATCGGCGACGCGAAGGGCTTCAGCGACACAACTCGGATCCAATCGGCCGTTCAAGTTGATGCCGGACTTCGTCCGGATACTTGGATACCTGACCCGTGCATCCACTGCTCCGAGCGAGTATTTGTACGGTTCGTCACCGCGAAGAAGGTCGTACGTCCTGATTCCGTGTTCGATCGCCCAGCGGATGTTATGGATGTGAAGGGCGAGCCCCACGGGGAGATCGGGAAAGGCTTCGTCTCTGCCGCCAACAAAGAACAAGAGGCGTGACTTGTCCCGGTCCACAAAGCTCGCGAGCGCGCCGACCGGCCTGTCCCGGTGCCACAATACCGGCATGTGAACCAGTCCGTCGTCGAGGCCACGCTTGACGATGATCCTGTACTTCGCTGCCAGATATTCGGTGTCGGAACCCTTACGCTCCTTCCACATGTTGCGCCAGAGCTCTTCGAGAATCTGAAGATCACGTGCGTCGGTTGCGGCACTCGTTGTCGTGACCTGGTATTCGCCTGAGGATTCCAGCTTCCGCAGCAGGCGGCGCGTCTTCTGCCGTGTGTTGGGGCTCAGATTCTGAGAGAGATAGGCCTCGAACGTCTCGGGCAGATCGATGAACGGCGCAATGAGATTGTCCGTTTCACCTTTGTTGATCGTGCTCGTCCGAGCGTCGACGATCAGCCGCTCGTCCGCGAACGGCGCCATGAACGTCGCGAAACGGCGATCAGATGCACGGAAACCCTTGAGAACGATGTGGGACCAGTTCATCTGCTTCAGCTGTGACGCAAACGCGCCATGCACGTCTTCGTCACGCTCAGGGCGGCAAAGGATGCCTCCGTAGTCTGCCCAGAACAAGCGTCCGGCAAACTGAAGCTCGTTGCGGAGTTGTCGGTGACTCTTGCTCCAGACGATCTTGACTCGCAGCGGCAGGAAGCCAAGATAGCTGTGATCGACGTCGCGGGCGGTGAGCACCACCCACTGCTCCGGGTAGCTTTCGAGAACACCAGCCAGCCACTTCCACGAGAGGAAGAACTGCGCTTCGGGATCGGCATGATAGACCGCCTCCCACGCGCTTCTGAGGCCTCGGAAACCCTCGAGGGTATCGACACGTTCGATGATCATCCCGACGTGCCCCCGGTGGGCATCGTACGAGCGAACGCGTGATCGTGAAAGCAGAAACTACCGCAAAGATGAGTCTTCGTTTTACTCTTACCCACCATCGTGAACCTGATCCTGCTGGAGGCTCGCGAGGTCAGCGAATCGCATCAGGTCACGATCGCTGACGCACGGGCCCGCCACCTGCTCAACGTCCTTCACGTGATCCCCGGCCAGACGGTCCGAGTCGGCCTGCTCGATGGACCGCTTGGCGAGGGCACTGTGGAATCTGCCCGCGACGGTCGCGTGACGATGCGATGCGTGTTTGAGCAGAACCGGCCGTGTCGCCCTCCGATTGACGTCGTGCTCGCACTCCCGCGGCCGAAAGTGCTGCGGCGCCTCTGGGCGCAGCTCGCGGCGCTCGGTGTCGGCCAGATCATCCTCACCAATGCCGAGCGTGTGGAGCGGCAGTACTTCGACACCCACGTCGTGACAGAAGCGGTGTATCGACCACTGCTGGTCGAGGGACTCCAACAGGCGCGCGACACCCGAGTGCCGCTCGTCTCAGTCCACCGTCAGTTCAGGATCCTCGTTGAAGATCATCTGGATACCTTGTTCGCGGAGGGACGTCGTCTCGTGGCCGATCCCAGCGGCACGACGCCGCTCGCATCGGCGCTCGCGCACAGTCAGGCCGATCGGGTGCTCATTGCGATCGGCCCGGAAGGTGGCTGGAACGGTTTCGAGCTCGAGCTTTTGGCATCACATGGCTTCGAGGTCGTCGGTCTCGGTGCACGCACGTTGCGCGTGGACACAGCATGCATCGCGCTGCTTTCAATTGGGCACGCGTCGTTGCAAGCGTCCCGCTAAAGCCAAGTCCGGCTAAAGCCGGACACTACGTACGAGAGTTCCTATTTCAGCGACGCCGTCACGGTAGCGCGAGCACGGATCTCGGTCTGGCCGGCTGATATCGGCGGCGCCGCGTCGGCCACGGTGGCCTGTGCGACCTCACGCGCCATCCGCACGGGCATCGGCGGGACGATGACGCCCTGCTCTTCGATGCGAAGAATGCGATCGACGCTGCGGCCGGCTCCGGAAGCCGCGGCATCGGCTTTGGTGCGGGCATCCGCGACCGCCAGCCTGAGTGCCTCTCGTTCGAGCTTGGCCTGATCCTTCAGATCGAATCGAATGCCGCTCACATTCGTCGCGCCCGATCCGACCGCCATTTCCAGATACTCGCCCAGGCGGTCGATCGCATCGACGCGCACCTCGATCGTGTTGCGCGCGACGTATCCCCGCCCGACTCGCTTGTTGTTGACGAAGTCCCACTCGTACTGCACGTCGTAGGCGATGGTGCGAATCGCATCGGCTGGAATGCCTGCAGCCTTCAACTTCTCCTGCACCGGACGCATCGCCTCGGTATTCAACCGCTGCGCCTCACGCGGATTCTGCGCGCGCGACTCGGCACCGATGGTGATCCAGGCACGGTCGGGCACTGCCAACACGACGCCCTGCCCAGACACCACGACCACCGATTCGTTCGCCGTCGGAGCCGCCGGTTGGGCTGCGGCGAGCGC
>DATFRP010000104.1:0-55228 GCA_035263125.1 Vicinamibacterales bacterium | reverse complement strand
GTGTCGATAACGAGCTGACCGGCGCGTCCGTGGCGAATCACTGCCGTCGCCGATGGGGCCGCTCCCGAACCGTTTTACTTTCTTCGCTGATCGCGGCGCGAACAGTCGCTCCGCCGCAGCCACACCGCCGTCGCGTGGCGGAGTGTGCGGCGGCTCACCGGGCGGGCCTGGCGTCGGCGACCTGTTCGCGGCGTGAGGAGCGAAGTAACTAAATCGGGTCTGGAGGCGCAGCGAGCGCCGTCGCCGGTGATTCGCCACGGGCGCGCGGGCGAGCTGGTTATCGACACGATTCTTGGCTGTCGTTCGAATCATCCAAGGCGACGGCGTCATCGTCAGCTCCATCGCCGGAAGGCCCGATTTTCCACGTCGTCGAACCCGGGGCCCCCAACGCGCACGCTTGCGCGTTGGGGTGGGAATCGGGAGCCGACGCCAGGCCCGCCCGGTGAGCCGACGCTACCGACACATCTACAATGCCCACAAACGCGGCCGTACACAGTCAATCGTAGAACGCGGGCGGCTTCTTCAGCTTCGCGTTGGCAACGAAGTCGTGCTCGATCCAGATCTCGGTCTTCGTCTTCTTCAAGTACTCCTCGATCATCGCGCGCGACGCGGCCGACTGCTGCACGTTGAACTCGGTATCCGGAGGCGGGCGATGGAGCGTGCGCTCCTGCGGATAGTGATACAGGTCGCCCGCGATCATGATGCGACCGGTCTTGGCCAGATTCAGCACCAGGACCTGGTGACCCGGTGAGTGACCGGGCGCGGCCTTGATGATCGCCTTGCCGTCGCCGAACACGTCGTACTCGTCCTTCTCGAGGCTGATCGACTTGCTGGTCTTGATGTCGTCGAAGAACGTCCTGTTGACGCGCGTGTTGCCCTCTTCCCACATGAACGCGCGCTCGGCCGGCCGGGCCAGCCAGGTCGACGCGGCGAACTGATTGGCGTTGGCGTTGTGATCGACGTGTGCGTGCGAGAACGCGAAGAACGTGATGTCGCCAGGGCGGTACCCGAGCTCCCCCAATTGACTGCGCAGCGTACGCGGTACGGTGGTCACGGCCGCCGAGGTCGCGGTCGGGTTGCCCTGCTCGCCGCGCGCGCGGGCTTCGACCGTATCGTCCGGCAGGATCCCAAGGTCCCACATCAACGTCCCCTTCGGATGCGCGACCAGGAAGCACGGCACCGAGAAGCGCGTCTCACCGACTTCTTCGGGTGTGACCTTGTAGCGTTCCGTGCCGGCACGGTTGACATTGATCACGCCACAGTCGAACACGTAGAGCCGCATCGTCTTCGGCGCCTGAGGCGTCGAGGGCGTTTGGGCCGTGCGTTGTGAGAGGGCGGCAGCAGCGATCAGCGTGACTGCCGAGACGAGCATTCTCATGACAGCCCCCATGGTCCGCCTCCCGCCTTCGCGCTTGCCGCTACGGCGGGCAAGGAAAGCGGACACTACGTCTTAATATCGAGCGACGACCATACGCATAGCCTTGCCGGTCGCTGCTTCTTTCATCCTGGCCACGAACGAGATCTGCGTGCCGCGGCGAACGAGCAAGGGCTGCCCGAGTATGTAGGGCGTCGGCCACTCGGCCGATGCGTCTCTCGCGTAAAGCAGAATATCGGTCCCTCCGTCGGCTCTGCGCGCGGAAACCTCGAGCGAGGCGACGGCGCCATCGATCGCGGGCCGGAGTGCCCACACGTGCGTATCCGACGTCACAGGCACAGTCGCTCGGAACATCCCACTCGCATCGGCGGTCGCGTTCAGCACGAGGTCAGGCCTGGTCCTGGCATCGGCAGGATCCGCAAAGAACAATCCGATCGAACCACGCTCGACGACCGGCTCGTTCGTCGAGCGGTAGTACACATCCGCCGCGATCCGCGAGCCTGGTGCGAGGTGCATTCCGACACCACGAGGCAGCTTCGTGAAGCCGTACCAAGGCGTCCAGCTTCCGAGCCATTGACCCGTCTGCTGCACGCTGAAGACAACGGCCCTCACCGCCCGTCGATCGCCGGGCATGTACTCGACCGCGCGGATGCCGCGCTCCGACGTCAGCGCGGGATCGATGATCGATCGGCGGACGAAGTCGCCCCGCCCGACCTCGACCCGGCTCGCCTCGAGCGGCCGCACGAGATCCGGATCGCCGAGCTGCCAATGACCCACATGCGCCACTGCGCGAACCTCTTCGCGCGCTCGCGCCTGCGGATCGCTGACGTTGAGGAACACGGTGCCGGCATTGCGCGGCCCCAACCCTTCGACCCATGACACGAGAAACTGCGTCTCCCGCAACGTCAGGCCGTTCTCGTTGATGAAGTCGCCGTAGCCCGAGACCGCGGCCCACGGCGGCATGTGGCGTCGCAGGATCTCCGTCCGGATCGATCGTCCCCGCACCCACGTCTGCTCGTACGTGGACAGTGGGAACGCGATGCCGCCGTCCATGTGACACGCCACGCACCGGTTGTTCAGGATGCGGACGATCTCCCGATCGAACAGCACCGTCGTCGTCACGGCGCCATGCGAGAGCACCGGACGTGGAACGAGCACCCATGCCATGGAGAGCATGAGAACGAGAACTCTGTAAACCTTCACCTTTGCCCTGACCTTTGACCCTTGCCTTTTGACCTTTGACCTACAGCTTCACTTCAAACGTCGACACGAACGTATACAGCCTGTCGTTCCGCCGAAACTGCGTCCACGCTCGATAGCGTCCGGGCTTCGGCATCAGCCCGTCGAACGTCACCGTAGGACCACCGCGGATCTTCTCGAGATCGGCGCCCGGCGGGATGATGAACTGCGGCATGCTGTCGTCATCGCCGCTCGCGAGGATGTCGAGCGGATGCGTGTGGACGTAGTCCACCATGTCCTCGCTCATGATCAGCGTGTGACCGAACGCACCGAGGTAGGTCTGCAGATCGGTGATCGGGCGCCCGGTCGCCGTGTCGGTGAGATTGAAGATCAAGTGGCCGTAAAGACCGGCGACGAACGTCGGCGGATCGTACGAAACCATCGCGGTGATATCGCCCACCGTCTTCATCGGGCTGACGTCGGACACGAGGACGGCCGCATCGCGAACGAGATCGCCGGAGTAACCGGCCGTCACGATCGGGCGCGCGATCAACTGCGTCGCACCGCCGCCCGGCAGGAAGTCGGAGAGCACCTTGTAGTAGCCAGCCTTCGGCAAAGTGACATCGATGGTCCACGTGCCGTCAGGCTGCTCTTCGGGGTGAATGTGCTGGAAGTGCTCCATGTCCTGGCTGATCACGAACAGATGGTATTGACGCTCGTGTACCGGCTCGAACTTCGTGACCTGCTGTCCTGTGCCAGGATGAAAGACCTTGAAACGCCATTGCGCCTGTTCGCCCGGGCGCACCAGCGCCGGCGCGGTCGTGAACTCGAAACCGTAGTCGCGAACGTCGTACGGCGTCGCGCGCACGAGCGCCATGCCGCAGCGCGGGCACGTGCCGGCGATGTCGAGCGTGTAGTCGGGGTGCATCGGGCAGACGTACGCCGTCGCCTCGAGATCCGCCGCAGGGTTCTGTTGCGCGCCAAGATAGAGACTCGCCAGACACGTGCTCACCACGGCGCCGATCATCCACGCGCGTCGCCGTGCCTTCATGATCATGTTTGACAATGCGCCACGCCGAGAATGTGCGCGCTGGCACCAATCAAGCTCGGCTCGCTCTCGATTCGTCGGAGCACGCGTAACAGGCGCTCGCGCTGCGTGCTCTCGTCGAGCCACGAGTCCAGTTCGTTACTGACCCAGCCGGGGCCTTCCACCCCAATGAGCGTGTCGAAACGCAGCCCTGCGTCTTCGATTTCGCGAGAGATGTCTTCGGGACGATGGAAATATGCGGTCGTAAACCACTCAGGCCGGTTCGTCGGGTTGCGATGGATACCATCGCTGAGATCACCGTCTACGACAGCGGCGAACGTCGCGTCGCGAAGCGCGCCTTCCTGGATGCCGTCACACGCTGAGGCGAACCGCGAGATATACGCAGCAACAAACAGCCCGCCGGGCGCCAGTACGCGACGGGCCTCCGAGAGCGCGGCCACGCGATCGCTGCGTTCGATCAAGTGATACATGGGGCCGAGCATCAGGACGACGTCGACGCTCGCGTCGGACACATCGAGCCATCGCGCATCGCCAATCGCGGCGGCCACGAGCGGAGAGCTCGATGCGTTCGACAGCTCACTCGCACGCTCGACGTGTTGCGGCACGGGGTCGATCAGGTGAACCCGATAGCCGCGAGCAGCGAGCGGCAGCGCGTAGACGCCGGTTCCGCCGCCCACGTCGAGAAGACGAGCAGGCGGAGGGGGGAGGTGACGCTCGAGGATTTCGAACGTTCGGAGCAATTCGAGCCGGCCGAGTGAGGCCGTGAGTCGACGTTCTTCGAGCCCCAGCCCATAGAAGCTCAAGATCTCAGCGGCGATCATGCTGGTAGCGTAACCGATCGAATCACGCAGGGATCGCAGGGGTGCAGAGATCGCAGAGCTGCACGACGCGTGGCCCGCGCAGCGCGCGGGTGGATCGCCTCCGCGTTCTCTGCTCCTCGGCGACCTCGGCGTGAGATCTCTCAGCGATGAGGGCTCGTCGCGTTGCCTTCATAGGTGCCGGACCCTGGCCCCGGCAGCTCATCGCGGCGCGGCCCGGTATAGCGCGCGATGTGGAGGCCGGTGTCGTTGTCGACCCAATAGATCAGCCCGTCCTTGAAGACAGGATACGTCCGCGCGACCCCGTGCGGAATCGTGAGCGCATGGCCCACCTCGCGCGGCGTGTACGGGTTCGAGATGTCGATCGCTCGCAGGCCGTGGGCGTACCACGTCGTGAACACCAGGTTCTTGAACACCGTCGGATTGTGATTCTGCTGAGGGATGCGGCGGCGAGGCTGGCCGTTCGGCTCGGTGGTCGCCTGCGTGAGGCACTCGTCGATCTGATTGTCGGGAATCGCAAACGCGCCGACCATGACCGGCGTCATCTCGGACTCGACCGACACCATGCGCGCGTAGTTCAGGGGACACCCGCCGTTCTCGTCCGACAGCCAGACGAACGCCGGGCGCCCCTTCGTGTTGCCACGCACACGAGCAGGTCGATCGGGCACGAAGACGGCGCTGTGTGTGCCGGTCGGCAGCGCGTTGACCGGCGGATACACATCAAATCGCGAACGCGTCAGCAGGACGAGATATCGATTTGCCTTTGTCTCGGGTGATGCGTTCGAGGCGAGAAACGCTTTCAGACCTGGATCGTCGTTGACGACCATGTGCAGGCAGTCGCCCGCCAGCTGCGGCAGCTTCGCGGCGGCGAGGACGCCGTGCACCGCGACGATCGTCGATCGCTTGTTGCAGCCAGCGGTGCCCGCAGCGAGTTGGGCGTTGGTGCCGTGCGCGATCGCTTCGGAGTTCAGCACGTAGAAACCGGCGGTGGTGCCGGCGACATACACACGTTCCCCGTCGGGTGTCACAGAGAGCGAGTGCAGACGGTTCTGCTCGCGGTTCTGGAAGTTGCCTGGCTGGCCCAAGCCGTTCTTCGAATCGCTGAAGTCGAGGAATCGGCCGTCCGAGAAGAGGCCTGTCGCATCGGGGCGTTCATCGATCGGCGGACCGCCGACCTCCTGCAGCGTGAAGCCGGCGACCATCTGCGGCTTCGCGAGGATCTCGCCGGTCTGCTCGTCGGTCACCGCCATGACGATCGCATCGGGCACCGTCAGCCCGGGATTGTCGGGATCCGGCAGTCCGCCGGTCCAGTTCGTCACGTAGACCAGCACGCGATTGGCATTGGCGGGGTCGTGCCAGAGGAAGAACTCGTGCGACTGCGAGTGGAAGTCGACCGTCTCGCTCTTGAACGTCGGCTGACACGTATTCATGTCGATGCGATACGTCTCCATCCGACCGATCGTGTTGGTGCCGGCGTTGCGCACCAGCAGGTAGCGATCCTCGCCGCGCGTCGTGCGATAGACGAGCGATCGCAGCTCGCGATCGTCGAAGCCCTGATTGCCTTCCGACATCGCCGGAATCTCGCCGACCTGCACGGGCGGCTGCTTCTCCGGATTCGACTGAATCTTGAAGATGTTGATCGCGTGGCGCACGCCGGCCCCATTGGCATGACCCACGTAGATGCAGTTGCCTGCGATGCCGAGGCCGCGTCCGTCACCGAGACCGTCGAGATCGCCCCCGCGCCACGCGCCGGTCGCGGGGTCCTTTTCCGACGGCACGGTGATCACCCAATGCAGGTGCTCGAAGTTGCGAAAGAGGTGCAGCTTCTCTTCGACCGCAAACGCACCTGCCTTCGCATCGGCCTCCGGCGAGGTCGGATCGATCGTCCCCTGACGGTTCACGCGCACCGACGGCATCTGGCCGATCGGCGTGTCGAACGTGCTCGGCTGGCAGCCGGCGGGATCTTTCGAATGATCGACGCACTGTCCCTCGAGCACGCGCGCCGGCATAAGGAACAGCGCCGAGAGCGCCAGCACGCCGCCGACAATCGCCCTTCGCATCGTGTCTACCCCTTTCATCAGGATTGCCAGTCTACTCCTGGTGTCGATGGACGGCGGCCATCGACGATGGTATCGTCGTCGCCCTGGCGGGCACGCGCCTCGCACCTCCTGAATGCGGGTCAACGTCTGGTGATGGCACCGGAACGAGACCCTGGAGGTGACGATGTCACGCGAATCTCTTGAAGCACGGATGGATAGGTTGGAACGGCGAGTCGATCTCCTCGAACAGTTGCCGCAGCGAATGACGGCGGTGGAGTCGCAGATTGTGCAACTTCGCGACGAGATGCGGAGTGAGTTTTCTGCCGTCCGCGAGGAAATGCGAACCGAGTTGGTGGCCGTGCGGACCGAAGTAGCGGCTGTGCGGACCGAAGTGGCGGCCGTGCGGACCGAAGTGGCGGCCGTCCGCGGTGAGATACGCGACGTCGACGCCGGCCTCACGAAAGAGATGCACGCGCTGTTCAGCGCGAATGAACGTCACATGCGCATGCTGCATGAGGACCTCGTCCACCGAATCGCGACAATCAAGGGAGGGTGATCGCCAATGAGAACAGCACTCCTCTACATGAGCGTGATCGTCGGCAGCGCGCTGCTGCCCGCACATCCGGCAGCGGCCGACGAGGTGAGAGTGCTCTCCTCGGTCGGCATCAAAGCGGTCGTCGAAGCGCTCGCGCCGCAGTTCGAGAAGGCGACGAAGCACAAGGTCACCACCGTGTTCGATCTCTCGGCCACGGTGAAGAAGAACATCGACAGCGGCGCGCCGTTCGACATTGCGATCCTGACGCCAGCGCTCATCGACGATCTGATCGCCAAGGGGACGATCGTGTCGGCATCGCGGACCGTCGTCGCCCGCGTCGGCCTCGGGCTGATGACCCGCGCTGGAGCGAAGAAGCTCGACGTGAGCACCGTCGATGCGTTCAAGAAGACGCTCGTCGACGCGAAAGCGATCACGTTCGTACCGGCCGGCGCCAGCGGTGTCGCCTTCCTCGCCACAGTCAAGAAGCTGGGCATTGCCGACACGATCAAGACGAAGCAGGCGGCGTCTGGCGACGAGGTCAACGCCAATGTCACGGGCGGCGCGGCAGACATCGCCATCCTGCCGGTGAGCGAGATTCTGCCGGTGAAGGGCGCTCAGCTGGGCGGCGTCTTCCCGGCGGACGTGCAGACGTTCGTCGTGATGACCGCCGGCGTCAACGCAAAGACGCGCGGCACCGCCGCACAGGAGTTCGTGTCGTTTCTGATGAAGCCGGCCAACGACGCGGTGATTCGAGAAAAGGGGATGGAAAGGCCAAAGTAGGGTTGATAGGGCCGCGCCTTCGGCGCGTGGGGTGGATGGGGCGCCGGGTATAATCCGCCACCATGAAGAACGCCCTTCTAACTGCCGCTGCGATCGTTCTGCTGCTCACTACCGCTCGGGCCGCGAACAACTACACCGTCGTCGCCGACTGGTTGAAGCTGCCCGAAGGCCGGATGCAGCTTGGCAATCAGCACGGCGACATCGCGGTGAGCGCAGCCGGCGACGTCTATATCAGCGTGCAGGACCCGGCCGCGGGTCTGCAGGTCTACAGCCCCGAGGGAAAATTCCTTCGCAATGTGAACGGCGCGCCGAGCGACTTCCATGGGTTCGTGATCCATAAGGAAGCCGATGGCGAGTTCCTCTACGGCGCAACCCTGCGCGGCCAGACGATCGTGAAGATGCGGCTCGACGGCACGATCGTCATGACGATCGGATCGTCGGCGATTCCCGACCAGTTCAAGATCCGCAATGCTCGAAGCAACCTGCTCTCGCTGCTGCTCACCGGTCTCGACGTCGCGCCCAATGGCGACATCTACGTGACCGATGGCTACGCCAGCGACTACATCCATCGATTCGACAAAACCGGGAAGTATCTCGTCTCGTTCGGCGGCAAGCAGCCTCCGTACAGCTTCAACACGCTGCACAAGCTCGCGATCGACACGCGTTTCCAGCCAGCTCGCATCATCGCCTGCGACCGCGCCAACAATCGCGTTGTGCATCTGTCGCTCGAGGGCATGTTCCTGGGGGTGGTCGCGAAGGACCTGCTGCTGCCGGCCGCGATCGTCATCGACGGCGACAACGCCATCGTCGGCGAGTTGAACGGCCGCGTGACGGTGCTCGACAAGTCGGGGGCCGTCGTGACGAGGATCGGCGCGAACACCGCGCAGGGCGTCGGCACCAACAAGATCCCGCCTGACCAGTGGCGACCCGGCTTCGTGCTCTCACCGCACGGAGTCGCGCTGAACGCGCACGGCGATCTCTTCGTGTCCGAGTTCAGCGCCTTCGGCCGCGTTCACCGCTTCAATCGGCAGTAAATGGCGGCGCAGAAATGTAATGGGGTCGGGAGTCATTGGCGGGAGACCAGTGCCAATGACTCCCGACCCCATTACATCGTCGTCAGCGCGCTCGCCGCAACGATTCTGGTTTCGCTTCAGGCGCAATCACCTGCTCCCAAGCCTGCGTTCGCCGGTCAGACCCAGCAGCCCGCGCCAGCGACGCCCTCGCCCGCGCTGAACGTCGAAACGATCACAACGCGTCTCAGCGGCCCGTGGTCGATCGCGTTCCTGCCAGACGGCAACCTCCTCGTCACCGAAAGCACCGGCACGATGAGGACGATCAGAGGCGACGGCGTCGTCTCGGCGCCGATCGCCGGCGTGCCACCAGTGAAGGTCGTTGCCGCGCAGGGACTCCACGACCTGCTGCTCGACCCGGGCTTTGCGCAGAATCGCCTGCTTTACTTCACCTATTTCGCGCCGCCTCGCGGCGAAGCCGCCGCCATCTGGCCGAACGAATTCTTCTACGAGCGGGTGTGGACGAAACCGCTCGCCGAGCGCCGGACGATGCAGGTGGGGAGCGAACGCGTGGCACGGGCGCGTCTGCACCCCGACAACACGCGCCTCGAGGAGGTCGAGGTCCTCATAGAGGGCGCCGAGCGGCGCATCGTGCTCGCCCCCGACGGTACGCTGCTCGTGACCGGCGCCGATCGATTTCGCTTCTACGATTCCGATCTCGACGGCGTCGATCACGACTTCACCGACAACCCCGACATCCGCCGCAACTTCTCGGGTCGGGTGATCCGCATCAACCGCGACGGCTCGATCCCCAAGGACAATCCGTGGCTCAGTCGCGCAACGGTGCTGCCTGAAACCTACGCGCACGGTCTGCGCGACCCTGAAGGCGCCGCAATCAATCCGGCGACCGGGCTGCTCTGGGTGACCGATCACGGACCGCAGGGCGGCGACGAGATCAACGTGATTCGCCCGGGACGCGATTACGGCTGGCCCGACGTGTCGTATGGATTTCAGTACGACGCGCGTCAGACCGACGGCCGCAAGAACGTCCGCGTCGGCAACGGCGCCACGTCGATGAAAGGCGTCGAGGAGCCGGCGTACTACTGGTTCCCCGACATCGGACCGTCCGGGATGATGTTCTATACCGGCGACCTGTTCCCGGGCTGGAAGGGCGACCTGTTCGTCGGCTCGCTCACGGCAACGCATCTCGTTCGCCTGGTCCTCAAAGGCGAACGCGTCGTGGCCGAGGAGAAGCTGCTGCTCGATCTCAAGCAGCGCATCCGCGATGTGCGCCAGGGACCCGATGGCGCGGTCTACGTGCTCGCGGGGAACTCACTGTTGCGATTGACGCCGAAGAAGTGAGGCACGAAGAGACACGGAGATTTTGGCCACGAAGATCACGGAGATCACAAAGGTGAGAAACGGAGATCGGGATAGTCGCGATTTTGAAGGGCTCCGTTCCTAAACTTCGTGATCTTCGTGATCTCAGTGGCCAAAATCTCCGTATCTCCGTGGCCCTACCGAGGATTATCGTGATGCGATCCATCCACGATGTGCTCGAGGTCGCGATCCTCGCAGCGCGCCGGCTCTTCGATCTCCACGTCGGTGATCCACATCATCTGCCCTTTCGGTGACCAGGGCTCGGCGAGCACCGACGGATCCTGGACGATCGCGCTGTACTCGATCGTGTCGCCGCGACGACGGAAGCGCTCGGTTACCTTGAGATCCTTGGTGTGGAACGCGCCGTTGTCGGTCAGCCAGGTCTCGTCGTTGAAGCTCGTCGTCTCGACCACGAGCGTGTCGCCTTCGATGCGACCGACCGCATCACCGAGGTAGCTGGCCGGCACGTCCTTCCGCCGGGGTCGCCCGTCGGTCGGAATGATCCGGAAGAACGATCCGTTCACATCGTCATAGAGGAAGACCACCTCGCGCGCGTTCTGCACGATCTTCGAGGGCGGGCCGATGCGCGGGACGCCGGGCGGCTGGCACTGGAGCACAGTGTCGTACTTCACCTGATGTTCGGTGAGGTCTTTCACCTTCGCGACGAACTCCGGTTTGTATTTCGGGAAGTCGGTCTGCACCGGCGGGAACGGCGCTGGCGGCGGGCCGCCGGCACGCGACGGCGGCGTGCAGCCGATGAGACAGATCGACCCGTCGGCCTTCGTCTGCGGCCGCACGAACTCGATGCCGCCGAGATGATCCCACGTTCCGTTGAAGTCGGTCCGTCCGTCGGCGAGCTTCGGCGTCGGCTTGGACGACAACTGCTTGAGTTGTTCGGGCGTCCCGCGCTGGGGCACGCGCGCGGACACCTGCGCGGCCACCGACGCAGCGGCCAGGGACATCGCAACGATCACGCTGCCGATCAGAGCACGGTATGTCATGGATGGCTCTCTGTCCGCGTGGGCTGACGCCCGCGCTCTACAAGGTCCGGCTGAAGCCGGACACTACATCCGCTCTACTGGCCGGTTGGCGCGAAGCTGTGACCGTCCGCGTAGGTGATTCTGTTGATCCAGCCCAGGTTCTTCGATCCGTCACGAGCCGGAACGGCGTCGATCGTCACCTCTTCACCAGGCTTGCCGGCCAGCGTTTCCCTGGTCAAGCCGGCGCGCCGCATCATCGCGGTCGGCAACGTCGACAGCGCCCACGTCGTCGTGCTGCCGTCTTTCTCTTTCACGTCGAGATGCACGTAGACGTGCGGGTTGATCCAGTCGATCTTCGAGATCACACCCTTCAACGTCAGCGGCTTGTTCACGTCGAACTGCCCCGACACGGAATGGTGGGCGAGCGCCGTGGAGACGACGAGCAGAACCGCCGCGACAGCAACGAAACCGGTCACTCGACAACGCATCGCTCGTACCTCCACGTCCCGCAGCAGGACAGCGTATGCCCGTGCGGAGGTCCGGTCAAGACAACTCACCTCACCAGCCCTACCTGCCCCACACTCGCCCTGGAAGATCTATAATCACTGCTCACACATGGCGCGACCGGTTTACAGCATCGTCGAAACCCAGTGCATGCCCGTCCTTTCGGGCGACCTGCACCTGGGTCTCGCTGCGTAAAACCGGAAGCGTTTCGATTCTTCAGCAATCACGCCCTTCCGGAAGCCTCACCGGAAGGGCGTTTTGCATTTCCGGAGGCTCCGCAGGGCGACCAGGGAGCGTCGCCATGCCACCGACCGCTGCCGCCGCAGAACTGAAGCAACTGTCGAAGTCGTTTCGCGTGCGACGCACGCGCGGGACTGGTGTCGGCGCCCGCCTTCGCGAACTGTTCAGCCGCGACACCCAGACGGTCGCGGCCGTTGATCGGCTCTCGTTTTCGATCGCGCCGGGTGAACGTGTCGCGTTCATCGGCCCGAATGGCGCGGGCAAGTCGACGACGCTGAAGATGCTCGCGGGGATTCTGCAGCCCGATGCCGGTGACGTACGCGTACTCGGCCTAGTGCCGTCGCGGCAGCGACGTCAGCTCGCGTTTCAGATCGGTACGGTGTTCGGGCAGCGTTCGCAACTCTGGTATCAGCTTCCGCCGCGCGACACGTTCGAACTGCTCGGCCGCGTCTACGAGATCGAACCACGTGCGCATCGGCGGCGGATTGACACGCTGTCGTCGGTGTTCGCGCTTGGTACGCTGGTCAACACGCCGGTACGTCATCTGTCGCTCGGCGAGCGGATGCGCTGCGAAATCGTCGTGAGCCTGCTCCACTCCCCGCGCATGCTGTTTCTCGACGAGCCGACGATCGGCCTCGACGTATCCGCGAAGGCGATGATCCGCGAGCTGTTGTGGACCGAGTCGGAGCGCGACCGCGTGACCCTGCTCCTCACGTCGCACGATACCGGCGACATGGAACGCGTGTGCTCACGCGCCATCGTCATCAACCACGGGCGGCTGATGTGGGACGGCCCGATTTCGGCGCTGCGCCGCACCTACCTCAAAGCCAAGCGCGTCACGCTGTGGAGCGAAGCCGAACGTCTCGAGCTGATGCTGCCCGGCGTGCGTGTGCTGTCCTCCGGCTCGTATCGGACCGAGCTGGAGATTGCGCTCGAGATCACACCGCTCGGGCAAGTGGTCGACGCCGCGCTCCGTCAGGCCGCCATACGTGACATGGCAATCGAGGACGCGCCGCTCGACGAGGTGATTCGCGCGCTGTACGCGGCCTCCCCGCCTGGAGGTGTGTCGTCATGACTGCCGCACAATGTGCGAAGTACGTGGCGTTCGCGCGCATCTCGGCGACGCAGGCCCGCCGCGAGCGCAGCGAGCTGTACGGCCGGATGGTGTTCTTCGCCGTCATCCTCGGCGTCTTCTCGAGCCTGTGGCGCGCGGTCGCTGAAGCCGGCATGCCGGTGGCTGCCGATTCCAGATCGCTCGTCTGGTATCTGGCGGCGACCGAGTGGATTCTGCTCAGCGCACCGCCAATCCACATCGACATTCAGGAAGCGATTCGCCGCGGCGATGTCGTCTACCGTCTCGGCCACCCGGCTTCATTTGTGGTCGCAGAGTTCGCGACCGGGCTCGGCGTGCTCGCGGTCCGGACGCCGTTCCTGGGACTGACGGCGTGTCTCTGTGCGTTCGCGTTCACCGGATGGATGCCGCCGCTCACCGCTCTGCTCATCGTCGTGCCGTTCGGGTTTGTGGCGAGCGCACTGATCATGGCGCTGTGTCTTGGAACCGGACTGCTGGCCTTCTGGCTTCAGGATGTCGCGCCAGTGTACTGGGTGTGGCAGAAGCTGATGTTCGTACTCGGCGGTCTGATGCTGCCACTCGCGTTGTATCCGGCATTCATCCAGCAGGCGGCCGTGTTCACGCCATTTCCGTCGCTGCTCGCGGCGCCGGCGTCGTTCGTGTTGGGAACTAATCTCGTCACGCCAGGAGCGCTGCTCAGAAGTCTCGTCCTCTGGAGCGGCGTGACGGCAGTTGCGGTCGCCTGGATTTTCCGGCGTGCGATCTCGAGGGTAACGATCAATGGTGGCTGATCACGTGTCGTTCGCGCGAGCGCTCGTTGCGACCAACGTCAAGGCGACGCTCGCCCTGCGCGGCGCCTTCGTCATCCAGGTCGTATTCATGGCGCTCAACAACTTCGCGTTCTTCGTGTTCTGGTGGGTGCTCATGGGACACGTGACGACGCTCCGCGGCTGGCGGCTTGGCGATATCCAGTTGCTGTACGGCATGGTCGCCTGCGCGTTCGGGCTGACGGTCACCGTCGCGGGTGGCGTCCGTCATCTCAGCCGCTTCATCGACGATGGCGATCTCGACACGCTGCTCACACAGCCGAAGTCGGTGCTCGTGCACGCGCTCGGCATGCGCGCGCAGCCGTCCGGCCTCGGCGATTTGATCTCGGGCCTCATCTTCATTGTCTGGTCCGGACAGATCTCCTGGCCCACGATGCCATTCGTCCTCATCGTCGTCATCGCCAGCGCGCTCGTTTTCGCCGCATGTGGGGTGATATTTTTCAGTCTCGCATTCTGGCTGGGGAGAGTTGAAACCGTCGCCACGCAGTTGTGGGATCTGCTGGTCATGTTTTCGCTGTATCCGGAACCGTTGTTTGGCGGGACGCTGCGGCTAGTGCTGTTCACTGTCCTGCCGGCGGGGTTCATCGGCTACGTGCCCGTCCGGATTGTTCACGCGCCGTCACTCGTCAACGCGATGAGCCTGCTCGTCGTCGCGATCGCATACGTGTGGCTTGCAGTGCTGATCTTCGATCGCGGTCTGCGTCGCTATGCGTCCGGCAGCCGGTTTACGACGTTCGGATGAATCCTTTCAGCGCTACCGGAAACGGAGGCGACGGTGGAAGCGGAGAGGAACATCAACACCGGGGAAACGGGGTTAACGGAGGAAATCAACCAATGTGATCAAGAATCCCGTAAGCTCCGTTATCCCCGTTATCTCCGTGTGACCGTTTCCGTTCTCTCCGTGTGAGACTTCTCATGAAACGCTACTTCGCTTCACTCGTCGCTCTGTGCCTGTTCACGGCCGCACCCCAAGCGGCACGCCGTTACACCGCTGCTCGCGACGGTGATGTCGTGACGCTGACCGACACGAGGAACGACACCCGCGTCTCGATCATGCCGTCAGTTGGAAACATCGCCTTCGACATGCAGGTCAGGGGACAGCGCATGCTGCGGTCCACGCAGGGTGACGCGGCACGGTTCAAGGCCAGCCCGAACGGGATGGGCATTCCGTTCATGGGACCGTGGATCAATCGTCTCGACGAGCAGGCGTTCTACGCGAACGGCAAGCGCTACGCATTCGACATGGAGCTGGGAAACGTGCGCGGCGCGATCCCGATCCACGGCTTCCTCACCACCACCGATCAATGGCGAGTCGTGGGGCTGAACCAGTCAGGTGACCACGCGTCGGTCACGAGCCGCCTCGAATTCTTCCGCCAACCGGCATGGATGAAACAATGGCCCTTTGCGCACACGATCGAGGTGACCTACCGCTTGAAGGACGGCATGCTCGAAGTGATGACGACGGTCAGCAACATGAGCGCCGACCCGATGCCGATCTCGATCGGATTCCATCCGTACTTTCAACTGACCGACACCATGCGCGATGACTGGACGATCGCTGTCGGCGCGCGAACGCGGTGGACGCTCGCCGCCAACAAGGTCCCGACCGGTGCGACCGAACCCATCGAAACGTTCTTCCCCGATCCCGCCGCGGCTCACCTGCGCGAGTACGACCTCGATGACGTCTTTAGCGATCTCGTGCGCGACGCGCACGGCCGCGCCACGATGTCGGTCAAGGGGAAATCACAGCAGCTCGACGTCTTCATCGGCCCACGCTACCGGGCGGCGGTGATCTATGCGCCCAAGGCGCAGAACTTCATCTGCTTCGAGCCGATGGCCGGGATCACCAATGCGCTCAACCTCGCGCAGAAAGGTCTCTACAAGGAACTGCAGACGATCGCGCCGGGAGGCACGTGGACGGAGAGTTTCTGGGTTCGGGCGAGTGGATTCTGATCGGCTGGAGGAAACGGAGAAGACGGAGGAACGGATTAACAGGAGAAACGGAGAAACGGAGGCCAGACGGAATTAAGCGAATTAGCTATATGGTCCTCACAAATCAGCGGCGTCCTGACAGACTCAGGCACAGTGATTGTCTGTCTCCGTCCGATCTCCGTGCCTCCGTTTCTCCTGTTAATCCGTTCCCTCCGTCCTCTCCGTTTCCTCACGACAGCAGCGAATGCAAATGGAAATGATGCTTCCCGAGCTTCCCCCCGTAGTTGCCCGCGGAGATCTCCACGACGCCTGGGCGGCACGCCGCGTCCAGACCGACGCGCAGCGCGCGCTCGATTGACTCGCGATCGAGGCCATCGACCACGATTTCCAGCACCGAGTTTGCACGATCGGGCACCTGGCTCTCGACGCCGTCCCGTCCTCGCAGCGTGGGACAGTACGCGTCGTTGGTGGACGCGGTCATGTTCTTGTACTTCTTCGCACCAACCTTGCTCCCGGCGCGAACGATGCCACCGGGAAACGGGAGGATGATGCCTCGCACGGCGCGCATCGCGGCGACGGAGGCTTCGGCCGCCTCCAGCGCCGCGCGCTGATCCTCGGCCAGGATGAGGAGGTTGCCGCCACCGATGGCCTTCTGAATCCCAAACGATTCCTGCACCAGGAACTCGCCTTCCATCACGGGAATGCGCCAATAGCGCTGGCCGTTGAGCACTTTGCTCGCCTGAAATCGATCGCCGAAATGACGGAGCTGCCCGCCGACGATCACGCGATCCGGTGCGTCGGGAAGACCGTCGAAACAGGCAGTCGTCGCGCACGTCAGCACAGTCTGGCCCACGCGATCGATGAGCTGTCGTTGCAGTCCGTCGGCATCGAAGCCGAATAGAAGAACGCTCACGCCTGGCCGAAGATCCGGAGTCACCTCCGGATCAAGCTCAGCTTCAATCCCTGCCTCGACCTTGCATCCGATCACCGAGGTTGCAAATCCGGTCAACGCAAGTGCAGCAGTTCGAGCCCACGCGGACGACTGCGCCGTGATGATCACACGCGCGGCCCGCATCCCGAACGCCTCGGCAAACGTATCGACAATTCTCACGCCGCGGCGCTCGGCGACGGCCACACGCTCCTCATTCATCGTCTGTAGTGTAGTGTTGATCCTGTCGCTCATGTGCACACGACGCGTCTCTCAAACGGCGGCTGCTTTTGTAATCGCACTTCTGGTGCTTGCCCTGAACGCAGTGTCTCAGGATCGTCCACTGCCGGATCCAAAAGTGTTTTTGCCCGAAGTCAAGAAACGTCTCCAGACCGATCAGTCTCTTCAGAGCAGTTACAGCTATACGGAGACGCGCCGCGAGCGGAAGGTCGACGGCGAGGGTCGCACGACCAGCGAGTCGGTGAAAGTGTTGGAGAACTATCCTGGGCTGCCTGGGCAGCAGCGTTGGGAACGTCTGATCTCGGAAAACGGCAAGCCGGTGCCGCGCGAGGAACTCGAGAAAGAAGATCGCGAACGACAGCGGAAGGCAGAAGAGTACGCACGACGGCTCGCGAGCCAGCCCGAGAAAGAACACGCCCGCCAGAATCGTGAGTTGGACAAGGCGCGACGCGAGCAGGCGGAAGTCGTCGATGACATCTTCCGCGTCTACGACGTCAAGATGGTGGGACGCGAGAGCATCGAGGGGCACGACACGATTCACTTCTCGCTGACGCCACGACCTGGGGCCGAAGCCAGGACGCGTGACGGCGGCATGATGCGTCACTTCACGGTCGCCGCGTGGGTGAGCGAAACCGACTACGAGCTGGTGCGGCTGCGCGTGGAGGCGATCGACAACGTCGGGATCGGTCTTGGGCTGCTGGCGCGCGTGAACAAGGGCGCGCGGCTCGACTTCGATCGGCGCAAAGTGAATGGTGAGGTCTGGCTGCCCGCGGTTGCCAGCTACAGCTTCAATGCCCGCGTGGGGCTGATCAAGATGCTGCGGCGGAATGCGACGCTGGAGTTCTCGAACTACCGCAAGTTCACCGTGGACACGTCGTCCACGTTTGCCCCGCCGGCGCAATAGGCGTTGTCAATCGTAGGGCGGGTCTTGCTGTGTAGACCCGCCTCCGACGCCGGGTCTAAAGAACAAGACCCGGCCTACATGTGTGTGTCCGCGTCTACTTCAGGTGCTTGTTCACCAGCTTGGTCATCTCGAACATGTTCACCGTGGACTTGCCACCAAACACGGGCTTGAGTGACGCGTCGGCCTTGATCATCCGCTTGTTCTTCGCGTCCTGCAGCTTGTTCTTCTTGATGTAAGCCCAGAGCTTCTTGGTGACCTCCGTCCGCGGGATCGCCTTCGAACCAACGACCTCGGCCAGCGCCGCGCTCGGCGTCATCGCCTTCATGAACGCCGCGTTCGGCTTGCGTGCGGCCTTCTTCTTCGCTGTCTTCTTAGCCATCTGATCTCCTTTGAAGATCTCTCACAGAGCGGTGGTCACGTCATTGGGGTCCGACCCCAATTTCACCCACATAGTCGCATCACGCGATTCGGTTTGCACCAGGAAAAACGACGCCGTTCACAGCTACGTGCGCCCGAGCGATGCGAGGATGTCGGCGTGTGTGGCCAGCCGATCCGGGTTCAGCGTGTTGACCGAGAGCAGCTGCGGCTCGAGCTTCAACCGCTCGACATTGTCCATGAAGACCATCGTGCCGAACGCGATCGCCGCCACCCATGTTCCCGTCATCATCGTCGGTCTCCTCTGGAGTCAGGATCTGACCCCGGCTCCAGCATTTCGGCGCGCGCGTTCGCCCAAACGATTCGTTGCGATTGCGGCATGAATTGCTCCCGCACGCGCCACGAGGGCGGCGTGACAGTCGGTGACGCTGTCCGCTTCGGCGAATACCGTGCAGACGGGCTGCCCCTGTTCGATGCGTTCGCCGGGTCTCGGGATGTCCGCGACCGTCGGATCAGCCAGCCACGCACGCGTGTCGCCGGCATCGGCGCGCTCACGCGCGAACACGATGGCCTTGCCGAAGGCCTGCCCGCCTCGACGCGTGGCGGCGAGCTCGAATGACGGCAGCTCGCCTCGCGCGCAGGCGGCCGCATGCGCACGAAACACCGAGACGCCGTAGGCGCGCTCGATCAGCTCCATCGACGAGGACCAGCGCGGATTGACTTCGATCGCGTAGGGAGCGCCATCGCGCGCGATGAAGTCGATGCCGTTGACGCCGACCAGCCGGAATTCATCGGCGACGACCTGCGCCAGTTTGTGCGCTGCATCCACGACGCCAACCGGCTCGCCCTCGCCATCGACGCCGACGATGCTCCCGCAGTAGCGATACCCCGAGGCACCGAAGGCCGCGTCGCCAACGAGCTGATACGAGAGGCCGAGCGGGACTGCGCGGCCGCGCGCAGCGACGAACACAATCGAGGCGGGACGACCCTCGATCCACTCCTGGAGATAGCAGCCGCGGGGCACGCGCGCCTGAGCGCTCCAGCGACGGACGTCTTGCCCGCCGCCGGATCTGAGTGGCTTCACCATCCATCCCCGCGGATCGAACGGATCGATTGCACCGATCGCGGGGGTCGAACATCCACGCCGGCGAAGCGTCTCGGCCAGCAGAAACGGATCTCGCACGCGTCGGAGGACCTCTGGCGAATTGCCCCAGAGCGCGCGTCCCGCGGCCAGCCGGCCGACGGCACGAGGATGGTTTTCAAAGCTGGAGAGATAGGCCACCGCGTCGCACTCGACGCTGCGCGATGCGCGCGCGGCGGCGTGCGCGGTGAAGCGCGTGCCGAAATCGCGCGGCAGCGACAGCGCCCTGACCGACGCGTGTTGATCGAGATCGGCGAACGCGTCGAGTGCGGTGACCGCAAAGCCGGCGCGCGCTGCCGATGCGGCCGCGGCTCTCGTCGAGATGCCAGCGATCAGGACCCGACCCATCACGCGATCCCGATTCTCTTGCGCGCGGCCGACGCCGTGATCACGTACAAATGATCGAGGACCGTGCCGGATGCGTCGCGAATGCCGAGCGCCTCGACCAACGGTGCCGACGGGCCGCCCGCCAGACCGTCGGCGATGAGCGCGGCCCCCTGTGCGGCATGACTGGCCTCGGAGACAAAGCCGTCACTTGATACGAGCGACACACGCGGCAGCACTGTCTTCAGTCGATCGGCGAGCTCATCGCGGAGACGTTGCACCGCCGCGCCACGGCCGGACATCACGACGTCGGTCACACCAGCAACGCTCACCGCGAGCGACGCAACGGATTTGATCGCATCCTCGACGAAGGCGCGCCACGCCAGCTGGGCTCGAGCGGTCGTGGCGGCTGCAAGATCAGCGATCGACGCGTGCGCCATTCCGGCAATCGTAGACGCGCCTCCCTGGAAAAGCATCTCCTTCGTCACGGTTCCCGCCAGGAATGCGACCTCGCCATCGAGCGCGCCCGCGGCGCGCGCCCCCATCGGCCCTGACGACCCGCCGACGCCGTCGACGATCTGCCCGCGCTCCACCGCGACAGCCGCGCTGAATGCGCCGCCAACCTCGAGCAGGATGAAGCTGACGTCGGACGGCTGGCATCCACGACGGCCGGTCAGTTCAGACAGGGCCAGCGCGGTCGCACACACTTTGTCCGCGGTTCCCATGTCGACGCGGTTCACTTTGCGATGCTGTGGCACCGATGTGAGATGGATGACACCGGGCAACAACAGGACTGGAAGCGATGCCTCGGCCAGCGCGCGCATCAGCGCGCCGAGACCACCGATTCCGCCCGGCTCGCCTGCGGGAGCCAGATAGGCGAGTCGAAGATCTATCTCCGACAGACGTGCGACTGAAATCAGCGGCAGCCCGTAGCCCGAGGGGCCGGCGATGAGATCGATCGGACCGGCGCTCCGCAGCATGTCGGCAACGAGGGATGGCGACGCGAGCGCCTCGGATGTGGGCAACGATCGATCGAGAACGACGCGCCCGTCGTCAAGGCCGCAGAGGCTGAGGCTGACGGTGCCTGGATCGATGCCGATGACTCTGGGCATGCGCAGTGTAATTCGAAATTGGGGTCGGGAGTCATTTCCTCAAGAACCCGATGGAAATGACTCCCGACCCCAATTTTGCATCTGCATTCTGCATTTACAGCTTGCTGGCGATCTCCGAGATGGTCTCGACATCGAGAATGACGTCGTTCTTTTCGAACAGCTTCGCAATGCAGACCCTGTGGATCTTCATCTTGAGGCCGCCGATGCCGAGCGCACCGAACGTGGTGATGCCGCCGCGGTCGGCGCCGTTGTCGGACACATCGATGCCGTCGATACCGAGCGGAGGAACGGCATTGACGTCAACAGCCACGCGAAGTCCGGCTCGTCCCTGCCACGCAAACTTCGGCACGAGGGTTACACCGGCCGGGCCTGCATTCAGCAGAAGCTCCGCTCGCTCGAGCGCCTTCGACGCAAAGGTCGCGTCGGCCATCGTCACTTCGTGAACGTTGCCGCCAAAGCGCTGTCGAATCTGAGAGGCAACGGCACCGCCGGCACGGCGGGTCGTCACAACGACTTCTGACCCCGCTTTCGCCATCAGGCCGGCGGCGCGTGAGCCGACGGGGCCCGAGCCCGCGGTGACCACCGCGCGCTTTCCGCTCAGCCCGCCGGCGGCCTTCCGTATCTTCACGACCGCGGCCACAGCGGTCGTGTTCGCTCCGTTCGAATCGAGCATGACCGAGACGCGCATCGGGCCGAAGAACGCTTTCTTGACCGCTGCCAGCACCCGCTCCCCCGCGCCCATGTCGGTGCCGCCGATGAAGATCGCCGTGTTGTTGAGGTCCTTCGGGCCGCGCGTGAAAATGCAGCCGTGCACGAGATCACGAACCGCGGCTTCCGTCACGCCGCCGTAGCTCATGACCTCGTCGGCACCGGCGTCGTACGCGACGACGCGATCGAAGACGCTGGGATGAGTGGAGGTATCGAGTTGAAGCAGCAGCTTTCGCACGTGATCAGTGTAGGCCGGGTCTTGCTCTTCAGACCCGGCCCTTCGTGACGCTTACTTCGGCTACTTCGGCGAAAACGGATGCTTGGCGGTCTTCGCGCCCGAAATCACATCGTTCACCGCCGGCTTCTTTCCGAGCGCGCGCGCGATCGATTCCTTCGTGGCCTGGTAGTTGTAGTCGTAGATCTTCTTGTCGTCGCTCGCTTCCCAGTGGATGAACACTCCCACCAGGATGCAGAGATCGTCGGCTTTGTCGCGGGGGATGACGCCGCCTTCGACCGAATCGACCACGGCGCGGGCGACCGCCGCCTGGGCTGGCCCGAACATCTGCACCGCCTGCTTCGCGCCTTTGATCGTGACTTTGTTGAAGAGCAGTGTGTCGGGCTTGGCGGGAAGATTCGGCGAGACCACCGCAAGCAGGGTGGTGAAGCCGTCCTTGTTGTTCGCGAGCGCATTGCAGAAGGCGGTGCCGGCAGGCCCCGTCTTCGAGCCGATGATCAGGTCGATGTGCGCGACCTCGTTGCCATCGCCGACCAGCGACTCGCCGAGAAAGAAGTCCGCTGCCATGTCGAAGAACTCCTGTCTGGAGGTACGTCGGGTCCGCCTTTCAGGCGGCCCTGGTACGTAGCATCCGGCGTCAGCCGGACCTCCCGTTGCTTGTAGAAATGTCTGCGGCGCAGTCGATGCGCCAGAGCCCGACGACTATATCAAAAGCAACAGGAAATTTGGGCCGCATGGGCCGCCTGAAGGCGGCCCATACGTACGAATCTGAAGGCGGCCCTACGTACGAATCGGTGCGGTGGAAACTGCGGGCCGGGCACCTGCCCGCAACGGGCGCACGAGCAGCGTCAGCACGAAGCCGACTGCAAGCAAACCGGCCAGAACGTGCAGCGGCGTGTCGTAGATGTTGACCCGATCTGCCCCCGGAGGAAGGGCGGCCTTCGCGCGATTCGATAGTTCCGTGATGATCACCGGGCCGGCAATCGCCGCAGCCGACCACGCTGTGAGCAACGCCCCATGGATGGCGCCGACGTTCTGCGGCCCGAAGATGTCAGCGAGAAACGCAGGAATCGTCGCGAACCCACCTCCGTACATCGTGAGGACGACGTACAGCGCGGCCTGAAAGAGCCACCAGCTTCCGTCGGAGGCCAGCGGCGGCATCAGCAGGAACAGCACGAACTGCGTCACGAAGAACAACGTGTAGGTATTGCGCCGGCCGATGTAGTCCGAGCCTGACGCCCACATGAAACGGCCGCCGGCATTGAACAGACTCATGAACGAGACGACCGCCGCCGCTTCGAGCGGCGTGCGCTTGAACATGTCCTGCATCATCGGCGACGCCTGCGCGAGGATGCCGATGCCCGCCGTCACGTTGATGAAGAGGATGCCCCACAGCAGAAAGAACTGCGGCGTGCGAATCGCCTCGTTTCTCGTGACGCTCGTCGACGCGATCATCGGATTGATCTTGGTCGGTGGCGTCCAGCCGGGCGGCGTCCAACCATGGGGCGGCAATTCCATCAGGCGGGATCCAGCCAACATCACAACGAGGTAAATCACGCCCAGCGCGATGACGGTTGTCGCGACACCGACGAGGTTCATGAGGTAGGCGTTGAGGTACCCGGCCACGAACGCGCCGCCGCCGAAGCCCATGATCGCCATGCCGGTCGCCATGCCGCGACGATCGGGAAACCATTTCACCAGGGTGCTCACCGGCGAGATGTATCCCAGACCGCAGCCGATGCCGCCGACGATGCCCATGCCGAGAAAGACGAGCACGGACTGACGAAGCGCGAGCCCGATGCCCCCGATGACGAGACCCGTGCCGAAGAACAGCGCCGCCGAGGTCGCCGCGACTCGCGGCCCACGCCGCTCGACCCATGGACCACCGAACGCGGCGCTCAGGCCAAGCAGCGCAAGCGCGGTGGTGAATGTCGTGTAAGGCGGGCTGAACCACCAGGGCGCATCCGGAAAGAGCATCTGGATCGGCCGATTGAAGACGCTCCAGGCGTAGACGGAGCCGATGCAGATGTGCACGAGGACCGCGCCAACAGGGATTCGCCAGCGATTCATGAGGCGGGATTATAAAAGAGTGCGTCGAGAGCACTAAGGGACGTGTAGGCCGGGCCTTTAGGCCCGGCGTCTCATGACATTCGCTTCAAGATCGCGCTCCCCGCCGCCCGGGTCCCCAGCGTGCCCCCAACATCGCGAGTCGTTTCATTCGCATGCACCGCGGTTTCGACGGCACGCTCGATTCGCGCGGCGTCGTCAGCGCGACCGAGCGTCTCGAGCATCAGCGCGGCAGAAAGAATCGCGCCGATCGGATTCGCGACATCTTTCCCCGCCAACGGCGGCGCCGATCCGTGCACCGGTTCGAACATCGATGTGCGACCAGGGTGAAGATTGCCTGACGCCGCCATCCCGAGCCCACCCTGCAGTGCGCCGCCGATGTCGGTGATGATGTCGCCAAACAGGTTGTTGGTGACGATGACCTGAAACTGTCGCGGGTCCTGCACGAGCATCATCGTGAGCGCGTCGATGTAGAAGTGTGTGCTCGGCACGTCCGAATAGATCGCGGCGAGCTCACGAAAGACGCGCTGCCACAGCGCGTGTCCCTGCGCCATCGCGTTGCTCTTGTCGGCCATCGCGAGCCGCAGGCCGCGGCGACGGGCGAACTGGAACGCGTGCTCGACGATGCGCCGCACGCCCTTGTAGGTATTAATCTCCTCCTGCACGGCGATCTCATCGTCCGTGCCGGCCTTGAAGCGGCCGCCGACGCCGACGTAGGCGCCCTCGGTGTTCTCTCGAAAAACGACGAAGTTCACGTCGGCGCGAGTGCGCCCCTTCAGCGGACAGAGCCGATCGTCGATCAGGCGCACCGGGCGATAGTTGACATACAGATCGAGCTCGAACCGAGTGCCAAGCAGGATGTCGCGTGCGTGCCGGTTGTCAGGCACGCGCGGATCACCGAGCGCGCCGATCAGGATCGCGTCAAACGATCGCAGCGTGTCGTAGCCGTCGGCAGGAATCGTCTCGCCAGTCGACAGGAAATGATCTGCGCTCCAGGGTAGATGATGGAGTTCGAGTCCGCCGAGCGCCTCGAGAATCTTCACGGCCTCGGCAATCACTTCTTTGCCGATTCCATCGCCGGGGATGACGGCGATCCGATGGGGCACTCGGGGATTCTAAGGCCTCAGGGCCCAGGCCTCAGGCCTCAGGGCTGGGCCAGGCCCCAGCCCTGACCCCTAGACCAGCCCTGGGCCCTGAGGCCTGGGCCCCGGGGCCTCTCAGAACCTCACGCCAAACGTCAGGCGAAACGTCCGCGGCGTCGTATAAGCGAAGCGATTCAACGCCTTGCCGAACGTGGGACTCTTCGCCCAGTTGACGCCTTCAACCGGCGTCGTCGTGAACGGATTGAATGGCTGATAGAGCGTCGGATTGGTCACGTTGGTCCGCACCGCGGTGTCGACGGTCTGGTTCTGGATGTTGCCGCCGAGCGCGAACGCCGCGCTGCCGCCGCAGCCGCACAACTGGAACTGGTTGAACAGGTTGATCACCTGGGCCGCGATGAACATGTCGAGCTTGTTGCCGCCGCCCGTAGGGATGCCGTAGTCGTACATCGCCGCGAAGTCGGTCCGTTTCTGCCCTTCGAGACGGAACCCGTCGCGCGCGGTGAAGAAGTACTGCGTGTTGGCCCCATCGGGAGGATTCAGGTAGCCCGGGTTCGTGACGTACGGGCGCGGATCGACGCCGTTGACGAACGAGCCGTTCTGATTCGATGCGCTGTAAGGCACGCCACTCTCGAGCGCCTGCAGCACGCTGAGCGTCAGGCCGCTCACGCCAGGCGACACGTTGAGCCAGAGTCTCGCCCGGTGCCGCTGGTCGATCGAGAGGTCGCCTTCGGGATAGTTCCAGGTTCCGCGATACTCCGGGTAGTTGAGCACCGCCTCGCGTCCGTTTGCTCCGGCGGAGATCGGACCGTTGGGAACGGTCTCTCCTTCGAAGTTGCCCCACGCGCGCGAGATGGTGTAGTTGCCCCCGAAGTCGAATCGCGTGCCCGCGCGATACTGTGCCTGCAGGCTCAAGCCGGCGTACTGGCGGTTGAGAAGACCGTCGTTGTCGTTGGTGATGAGTGTCAAATCGTACGCGCGTCCACTCACGCTTGCCGGCGCGAACGACCGCGTGTCGATCGCCTGACCCGTCGTGATGTCCGTGCGCTGTGTGTAAAAGCCGCCGTAGTCGCGATACATGAAGTCGGCGCGGACGGCGGCGCGGCTCCCGAACTGACGATTGACGCCGGCGCCGTACTCCCACACATACGGCGAATCCAGCGATTCGCGGACCTGCGGCGAGACGCCGCGCACGGACGGCGATCCGGTGAGCGGCAGCGTCGCGCCGCCATTGGCATTGAACCAGTCGAACATCTGCTGGACCGCCTGCTCGTTCGACACGCGCGTCGCCGGATCGGTGTTGATGCTGGGCCCGGTGTACACGAAGTTGTACTGATCCGAGTTGCCCGCGGGAGACGTCTGATCGGCGATGCTGTTCAGCAGTCCGGCCACGTACTTCGCGACGCTTCCGGTGACCGACCACTTCTGATCCCCGACGGGATCCCACACCACGCCGAGGCGCGGGCTGAAGGCGCTCGTGTCGGCGACGAGCACGCCGTTGCTGTCGACGCCGTCGTTGCGATCCCAGCGTAGCCCGAGGTTGGCGGTGATCCGATCGGTCATGTGCCAGTTGTCGTTCGCGAACACCGAGTAGGTTCGAAACTTCGTGCCCAGGCTCTCGATGAAGATCGGATTCCACTGGAACTGCGTCGTCCCGCTGATGAACGTCGCAATGAGGTCGCTGCCGTTCAGAATCGCGGGCGCGTTGATCAAACGGTAGTTGCTGCCCGACTGGAAGTTGTTGGCGAGCCGCCGGTCGTTGAAGGAGTCGAACCCCACCGAGACGTTGTGCGAACCGGAGCCCTTGGTCGACAGGAAGTACGAGCCCTTCACGAAGACGTCCTGATTGTCGCGCTCCTCGTCGGTGCACACGCCGCAAAACGTGGGCGAATTGTAGCGACGGCCCGCCAGGTCCACGAGCAGCGTGCCCTTTTGAATGTCTGTGAATTGGCTCCCGCTTCCGACGAACGTCAGATCGCGATGCGAGTAGCGACCTTCGACGAACAGTTTCGGCGTGATGACGCCGGTGTAACTGAATGTGTAGAGATCCTCGGGAAGGCTGCGGTTGTACAGACTCTTCACGTCCATCGATGTCGTGGTGTTGAACGTGTCGTTGGTCTGGTCACGATTGATCTTGGTGAAGGCGCCCTGAACGCGATGATTCGGATCGAGCAGGTAGGTCAGCTTGCCTTCGTAGCGACGCGACTTGTCGGTGAAGACGTACGGAATGTTGGTGATGACCAGCTGACGGTTGATCGAGTTGGTCTGCAGCCGGCCCGCGGTGAAGAACCAGACGCGATCGCGCATGACCGGGCCGCCGATCGTGTACTCGTGCGACGGCACGACATCATCGAGCTTCGTGTCGTTGGCAAATGGATCGCCTTCACGTTTGGGAACGAGCGCCCGCCAATCGTCGTTCGTGAGCGTGTCGCGGTACGAGCCGCTGAAGCGGTTGCCGCCAGACTTGGTCACCATGTTGATGACGCCGCCGCCGAAGCGGCCGAACTCCGCCGAGACGCCGGCGGTCGCGACGGTCGTCTCCTGCAGCGCATCCTCGATCACGAGATCCTGCGCCTGGCCCCGCAGGTTCTCGTTCACCGACACACCGTTCACCATGTACAGGTTCTCGAACGACATCGAGCCGGCGACCGAGAAACTGCCACTCGGACCGGAGGGGTGAGCGCCGGGCGCCATGAGCATCACCGATCGGTAGTCACGCTGCGTCGGCAGCGTCGACATCAGCGTCTGATCGAAGTTGGTCGCGACCTGGCTGGTCTGCGTGAGCACATCGGCGGTGCGACCTTCGACGACGATCTTCTCGGTGAGACCCGGGCGCAGCTCAATCTGCAGCGGAAGTGTCTGCGTTGGCGCCAGACCGACCGATCGCTCCTGCGACTGGAAGCCCGCGATCGAGAAGACCACTCGATACATCCCCGCCGGGAGGAGCGTGAGGATGTAGTCGCCGTTCTCTGATGTGACCGTTTCGCGCGTGCCCTGCATGTTGGGCGAGGTCGCCGACACGGTAACGCCGGGCAACGGCAGGCCTTGAGAATCGGAGACGCGTCCCGAGATCGTCCCGCTGGTGCTCTGGGCCACGGCCTGACCCGCCCAGAGCATGAGGCACCCGACAATCAGCAGTGTATTGGCGCGCATCGGCTCGCTCCTTTGGCGCACATCCAAACACCGCGGAACGGCCGAGAACAATGCCCCCACAGGCTTCGCCCCTACAGGTGTCAACCGCGGAATTCAGGTGACCAGTCGCCGGAGAATAGATGTGTGACTGGGGCTGAGGGGACCGCCTGGGACGGATTCCACGCTTGTGTCGCCGTTCGTCCCAGCTATTTGGGTTCATGTGCCTCGATCAGGGGGCAGGACGCACAAAAACCTACACAGGTCGTCCCACAGCAGGTCGCAATTGCGCTTCTGTTGTGATAGAAACTTATGCTTGCATTACGAAGAGCTTCAGATCCAGGATTTTGGTTCTCGAAATAGCTCTTCATGGATTCTTTCGTCCCACTCGGTCGCGTTCACTCGTTTAAGTCGTTGGATGACAGCACGTTAGCTCTAGGGTTGATCTGGTACAGCTTTTCCGTAACGGATCAGCCAGTCCAGTAGAGCAACCCGTTTGTTAAGGAGAGATAACTGATGTACGCACGCATGAGTGCATTCCTTGTGGCGTTTGTGCTGGCCGCCACCAGCCTCACAGCCGCACAGGAAAATACGACGGGCACCCTCGCCGGTCGCGCTGTCGATCGACAAGGCCTCCCTGTCCCTGGTGTGACCGTGACGGCAACAGGCCCGCAGGGGATGAAGACGTCTGTGACTGATGCCGAGGGTCGCTTCAGTATTCCGTTTCTCACGCCCGGCCAGTATTCGCTGCGTGCCGAACTCCAGGGTTTCAAGCCCGTGGAGCAGCAGGACATCGTGGTGAGTCTCGGTCAGCGCGTCGAACTGGCCCTCACGTTGGAAGTCGGGGCGTTCACCGAAACTGTCAAAGTAACCGCCGCTTCGCCGGTGATCAACGTCGGGTCGACGACCGTCGGCGGCACGCTCGACTCGGAGTCACTGAAGCGACTGCCCGTAGGTCGCTCGCTGGCTGAGACGCTCTACGTCGTTCCCGGCGTCAGCGAAAGTGCTGGCATCAACACCGTCGGCAGCCGCGCGAATCCGTCGATCGGCGGCGCCAGCGGCCTCGAGAACAACTACGTCGTCGATGGCGTGAACATCACCGACGTCGGGTTCGGCGGTTTCGGTGCGTACAACTCCAACCATGGTTCGCTCGGAACGGGCGTCACCTTCGATTTCATCAAGGAGACGCAGGTCAAGACCGGGGGATTCGAAGCCGAGTACGGCGAAGCCACCGGTGGCGTCGTCAACGTCGTCACCAAGAGCGGCAGCAACACGTTCAGCGGCAGCGTATTCGGCTACGCGCGGCCGTCCTCGCTCGAGGCTCAATACAAGGTGCTTACGACGCCGAACGGCTCGGTCAACACGACGGGACGCGATGACTACGACTCCGGCATCTCCCTTGGTGGCCGGATCATTCCGAACAAGCTGTTCTTCTTCGGCACCTACAATCCGCAGTGGCAGAATCGCAGTTTCGCAGCACCCGCCGGCTTCCCGTACGCGAGTCTCGGGGACGTCGAACGCAAGCGCACGATTCAGGCGTACGCCGGCAAGATTACCGGCCAGGCCGGTTCCGCCCACAGGTTCGACTTCTCTGTGTTCGGCGATCCGTCCAAGGGCGACCCCGGCTTGCAGCGGTTCTCCACGCTTCGTCGCATCGCGTATCCTGGAGTACCGGGCACGACTGATATCCGCGGCGGCTTCAGCGAGCTGGATTACGGCGGTCACAGTCAGACGGCGCGCTACGACGGCATCCTGGGATCACGATGGCTGCTCGAGGGATCGTTCTCGAACTCGGCAAACAAATTCGACGAGACCCCGACCGTCGACGAGTGGCTCTTCACCGACTTCCGGTCCGTTCCAAACGGCACGAGCGGCGGCCTCGGTTACATCGAGCGGAACAAGGGCTCGAACAAACAGTTGTCGGCGAAGTCGACGAACATCCTGCGCGGTGCAGGTCAGCACGAAATCCGATACGGCATCGGCTACGACGACATCGACTTCATCCGCGACAGTGACTACAGCGGCCCCGGCGTGACGCTGGCCAACGGCCGTCAGACCGTCACCGGTGTGAACGCGCAGATTCGCACGGGTGGGGGCGTCACTTACTACCGTGCCACGCGCGGCAAGCTGCTCCCCTCAGCCGACACGACGCAGAAGTACACAAGCTTCTTCTTGCAGGACAGGTGGCAGGCTGGCCGTCTCACCGTACAGCCCGGCGTCCGATGGGAGAAGCAGTATCTCGAGGGCGGCGATCCGGCGACTGGCCCGGACCTCTGCTTCGAGGGAGATAGTCGCCCCGGTGCCGGAGACGGAACCGGACCGGCAATCGCATGCAACTTCACGTGGAAGCAGTGGGCACCGCGCATCGGCGCGACCTACGATCTCACCGGAACCGGCAAGACGAAAGTCTTCGGCTCATGGGGCCGGTTTTACGCGAAGATTCCGAACGACCTGGCCGCCCGCGCGATGTCGGCCGACAGTGGCATCACCCGGCAGAACTTCCGTGACCCGGGGTTGACCCAGCCGGTTGCCAACGGAGAGAGCTTCGCCGGTCAGACGGTGCATCTGCAACTGACGAGCGATGCCGCGGCCATCATCGACCCCAATGCGGGTTCGACTTACCGGGACGAGGTGCTGGCTGGGATCGAGTTCGAGGTCATCAGGAACACGAGCCTCGGCTTCCGGTACGTCCACAGGAAGATGCCTCAGATGCTCGAGGACATCGGCCAGTTGTCCATCCTCGGATATTTCGAGGCACCCGACACGCCGGTCGACTACTTCATCACCAACGTGAATGCGTCGACGCCGGTCGTCCAGTGCTGCGGCTACATCGTCGCGTTCGAGAACCCGGAGAATATCTACAACTCGTTCGAGGTCACCCTCAACAGGCGGTTCTCGAACAACTGGGGCGCGATCGCCTCGTATCGCTACAGCCAGCTCAAAGGCAACTTCGAGGGCTTCTTCCGCTCGGACAACGGCCAGTCGGATCCATCCATCAGCTCACTGTTCGACTTCCCGACGAACGATCCGAGCTACAGCGCAACCCGCGACGTGCATGGCGGTTCCGGTGACATCCGTTATCAGGGCACGACACTCGGCGCCGGGGTCCTGCCGAACGATCGTCCGCATCAGGTGAAGCTGTACGGAAACTACATGTGGAGCAACCTCAACGTCGGGCTGGGCCTCAATGCCGGTACCGGTCGCTCGCTGACGGGGCTGGCATCCAACCCGGTGTACAACAACGCAGGTGAGATTCCGTTGACCATTCGCGGCGACGGTCTCCAGACGCTGAGTGGCTTCCGGGAACGCGCGCCGATGGACTTCCAGGTCGACATGCACGCCGACTACGGGCTCCGATTCGGCGGCCGCCGCGTCACCCTGCTGGCAGACGTCTTCAACCTGTTCAACCGTCACGCGGCAACCGATTTCGACAACTGGTATGAGTTGTCGATCGGTGCTCTGAATCCGAACTTCGGGCTCGACACGAACGGTGGCGGTTCGTCGACGAACTCGTATCAGGCCCCAATCTCGCTGCGCCTCGGCGCACGTTTCGACTGGTAGCCTGACCCGACCGTCGTCAGCGGCCTGGCGACGCGGCTTCACAGGGGGAGACGAGCTCAACCGTCTCCCCCTCTTCGTTTGTTTGCACCGCTATGCGGCTCGTTACGAGAATTTCGTTCTCCGTGTACCCGGCATAGCGGTCCGCGGCGCGCTTGACGCGCCAAGAAATACTGGCGACCAGCCGACGTGCTGCCGGGATATCAACCGCAGAACCCGGCTGGCGCTGCCATCGTTTCCGCTCATAGTACGATCACCGCAATGCCTGCTCGCTTCTTACTCGTAATCGTTCTGATGATGGCCGCGACCGCGCAGGGGTCGAGCCAGTCACCACCGCAGCAGCCCACTTTTCCGGCGCGTGTCGAAACCGTCAGTGTAGACGTGGTCGTTTTCGACCGGGAGGGTAGGCCAGTAGAGGGACTGACACGTGATCAGTTCACCGTCAAAGAGGACGGCCGACCGCAGGTCATCTCGAACTTCGACGCCGTGGCTCTGCACGAATCCCCGCCTTCGTCTGCGCGTCAACAGCGCATCTCCTCGAACGCCGATCGCCCCGACGCCGCCGCACGCTGGTACTTCGTCGTCTTCGACGATGTGAACGTCTCGCAGTTCTCGACGCTGCGGGCGCGCGAGGCCATGATGCAACTGCTGGAGCGCGCGCTCCAGCCAGGCGACCACGTAATGATCACGTCGGCGTCGGGGGGGTCGTCGTGGACTGGAACGCTGCCGGAGGGCCTCGAAGATCTGAAAGCGTTCGTCCAGCGGCTCCAAGGCGAGCGGCGCATCGAGACGGGCCCGGGGCGCATCTGGGATTACGAAGCCATGGGGATTACCCTTGGTAACGACAGCCAGGCCGAAGGCCAGGTCGCGCGCCGCTATTTCGAGAACGGCGTGATTCCCGAGGCTCAGCTCTCCAACGATCCCACGATCCAGGAAAACTTCGGCAACAAGGCTCCTGGGGGGGCCGTGGCCCCTGGGTTTCAGGCGATTCGCGTGAAAGCGCGCCAGACGTACACCGAGGCGAAGTCGCGTTTGCAGGTCTCGCTCGGAACGCTCGAGCGTCTCTCCGAAGCGCTCGTCCGCGCGCGCGGGCGCAAAACGCTACTGCTCTTTTCCGAGGGGTTCATCATGGACCCCACCATCGGCGACTTCCGAACTCTCGTGCGAACCGCACGAACGGCCAGCGTGGCTGTTCATTTCATCGACGTCGGCAACCCGGGTGGCGCGCTCGGTTCACCGACTGCGGCGGGCGGCGCCGCCGAGGCAGCTCGCATCGTGGAAGATCGCGATAGCACCATCACGCTCGCGATGTCGGAACGCGACGCCGATGGTGCCCGATCGATCGCGGCTGACACCGGCGGATCAGTTGTCATGGGTACGAATCTCCTCGCCGGCATGCGGCGCATTGCGGCCGAAGGTCGTTCGTATTACCTGCTTGGATACAGTCCGGTGAATACGAAGCGCGACGGCAAGTTCCGGAAGATCGAAGTGACAGTCAACCGGCGTGACGTCGAAGTCAGAGCACGCGGTGGATACTACGCTGCGTCCGACAACGAACCGCCACCCTCGTCGCCCGACAAGCTCGATCCTGCCGTTCGCGCAGCGCTCGACGCCCCCTTCGGTACACCAGGAATCCCGCTGCGCGTGGAAAGCCATGTCCTGGCGCCGCAACCAGATGGAACCGTCTCCACGCTGCTCTTCGCTGAGGCGGATCTTGCTCCGCTGCGATTGCGACAATTTCTGGGCGCGTACTCGGGGAAGATCGATTCGTACGTCCTTGTCCACGACCGGAACCGCGGCGCCCTGCAGCGTGACGAGCGGCTGATCGAGCTGGACCTGCCGCCTGCGGCATTCGAGCAGACCCTTCAGACTGGATTGCCGATTCGCCGGGATTTCCTACTCAAGCCGGGCCGCTATCAAGCGACGCTGCTGCTGCGCGACCGGGCGAGCGGCCTGATCGGCAGCGTGCGCCACGAGTTCTCGGTGCCGGGCGTCGATCAGTTTCGAATATCGACGCCTCTGGTCACCGACGTCCTGGCGCCCCCGGCAAACGGGCAACCACCTCGGCCGGTTCCAACGACGCGTCGAGCCTTCGGAGCAGGCGGTCGAATCTATGCCGGGTTCGACGTATTCGGGGCGGCGAAGGACGCATCGGGCGCGCCTCGGGTGAGCGTCGGCTATAGCGTGCGCCGGCCCGACGGAACGCAGATCGCCGGTGGCGCGCCGCAGCCCGTGAAAGCCAATTCGCGTGGCGAGATATCGGTCGTCATCGGTGTCACACTTCCACCAGGTGTATCCGGTGACCACGAGCTCGCGCTCACGATCCGCGACGACGTGGCGATGCGGACGGTTGACGAACGCGAGGACATCGTAATAGTCAAGTAATCTGTCGAAGTTGCTTCGCGGCACGCGAAAGCGACTGGCGAGGGTGTATGCGACCGATGTTGCTCACTGCCGTCGTGTCATGGATTCTCCTGAACAGCCTGGCGGCAGCGCAGGGGCTATCGCCGGCGGCTTCGCAGGAATCCTTGCGACGATACAAGGCCGGCGTCGAGCTGATGCAGTCCGAGAAGTGGGACCTGGCCGCCAACGAGTTCAAAGAGGCGATCGCGATTGACCCGCTCATGGCGCTCGCCCACTACAACCTTGGTCAATGTCGAATGGCCGAACGCAAGTACGTCGAGGCTTCCCTCGCCTACAAGGGCAGCCGCGACGCGTTCGAGCAACTGGGTTCTCTCTCCCAGCGCGATCGCGAGTCCCGCGACCGGGCACGCCGAGACGAGATCAACGAGCTGCGCGACAACCTCGGGCGGCTGTCGCAGATGAAGCTCGGTGGAAGCGAGGATCAGTACCGGATGCGAATGGAAGATCGCATCCGTCGGCTCGAGTCGATGCAGTATCGCGATCTCGACGGCAACCTCAACGTCCCCGGCGAGGTGTTCCTCGCGCTGGGATCCTCGTACTTCCGCCAGAACAAGCTCGATGACGCGGAACGGGAATGGAAGACGGCGGTCATGACGAGCCCTAAGCTCGGCGAAGCCCACAACAACCTGGCCGTTGTCTACATGATGAACGGCAGGAGGGCAGAGGCCGAGAACGCCGTCAAGCTCGCTGAGAAGGCGGGCTTCAAGGTGAATCCTCAGCTCAAGGCCGACATCAAGAAAATACCCTGAGCGCTACGTGTCGATCTGCGCGCGCTGCAGCTTCCCGCTGAAGTCCACGTAGATCGACTTCCACTCCGAGAACACATCGAGCGCGGCGGTCCCCGCTTCGCGGTGACCGTTGCCTGTCGCCTTCGTTCCGCCGAACGGCAGATGTACTTCCGCGCCGATCGTCGGCGCGTTCACGTAGAAGATCCCGGTGTAGATGTCGCGCATCGCCGCGAACGCCTTGTTGATGTCCTGCGTGTAGATCGACGCGGATAACCCGTAGGCCACGCCGTTGCCGATCGAGATCGCTTCTTCGAGCGATCGGCAGCGCATCACCGAGACGACCGGACCGAAGATCTCCTCTTGTGCAATCCGCATCGTCGGATCAACGTCGCCGAAGATCGTCGGCTCGTGAAACCAGCCGCGCGCGTACGGTCCTGTGTCGAGCCGGTGGCCACCGGTGACGAGCGTCGCACCTTCCTTCTGCCCGATCGCGACGTACTTCATCACGGTCTCGAGCTGCGACTGGCTGACCGACGGGCCCATCTGCGTGCTGTCATCCAGCCCGTTGCCGACGCGTAATGATTTCGCACGCGCGACGAACTCGCGCATGAACGCGTCGTAGACACGCTCGTGCACGACGACGCGGCTGGCCGCCGTGCATCGCTGCCCGGTCGTCCCGAACCCGCCCCACAGACAGCCCTCGACCGCGAGATCGATCTTTGCGTCGTCCATGATCATGACGACGTTCTTGCCGCCCATTTCGAGATGGACCTTCTTGAAACCCGGTGCGGCGTTCTGGCTGACGGTGCGGCCGACCGTGGTCGATCCGGTGAAGGACACGACCTTCACCTCGTCATGGGTCGACATCCGCGTCCCGACGTCCGGTCCGCCGGTCACGAGATTGACGACGCCCGGAGGAATCCCGGCGTCCTCGAGAATCTTGACGAAGTTCACCGCGGAGAGCGGCGTCAGCGAAGCCGGTTTGAAGACAACGGTGTTCCCGCAGACGAGCGCCGGCGCGATCTTCCACGAGGGGATCGCCATGGGAAAGTTCCACGGCGTGATGACGGAGCACACGCCGAGCGGCTGCCGCAGTGACATCGCGAACTTGTCACGCAGCTCCGAGGGAACAGTCTGTCCGTACAGGCGCCGCCCTTCCCCTGCCATGAAGAGCGTCATGTCGACCGCTTCCTGGACGTCGCCGCGCGTCTCCTCGAGCACCTTGCCCATCTCGCGCGTCATGTCGCGGGCGAGTTCGTCCTTGCGCTGTGCGATGAGTTGCGCGGCGGCCAGGAGCACTTCTGCCCGCTTGGGTGCTGGTACGAGACGCCAGCGCTCGTAGGCACGCGCGGCCGCGGCCACGGCCGACTCGACGTCTTCGACCGTCGAGTCCTGGAACACGCCGATGAGGTCCTCGCAATCAGCCGGGTTGCGATTCTCGAACGTGTGGCCCGATCGCGTTTCGACCCAGGAACCGCCGATGTAATTCTGGTAGATGTGCACGTTTGATGATCTCAGTCCAAGAGTGCCGCAATCGGCACCCGAGCGACAAGACAGACCAAAAGGTGGGAAACCTCTAGAATTTCGAATTCAGACAACCCGTGTTGTCCAAACCTTCATCCCCGGAACAAGCGCGTGTGAGTCAAGGCTTTAGGGCGTGAGGCCGTTGCCCGTGGACGCAGGGCTCATGTCCGGATTGGAGCGACCGACAATATCCATGACTGGAATTGCACGCAGCTACCCAGCAGTCCCATGGCATGGATCCTGAATAGCCATCGGGCAGAAGGGCGGTTACCGAATGCCTCACACGAACCGAATCAGCGACACCCCGGTGCAGAAGGTCGTCGTGGTGAACGGCAACACCGAGGTGCTCGGCATGCTGGAATCCGTGCTCGACGCGGGCCGCTACGATATGGTGTTTGTGGAGCCCGGCGATCGCGCGTATTCGCAGATCCGAAAAGTGCTGCCGAATCTGGTCATCCTGTGCACGCGGATCGAAGAGCTCGATGGCTTTCAGCTTCTGACGATGCTGAAACTGGATCCCGATACCAGTGACATCCCCGTGCTGACCTACACGACCGAACACGAGGGCCAGGACTTCGATACGGCCACGTCCTCATCGTCGGTTCCCGACGATGACCCCGACAACGTGTTTCCGAATCGTCCGGCGTTGCGGATGAATTGAAGCGAATGGGGTCGGGAGTCATTTTCCGCAGCAAAATGACTCCCGACCCCATTCGTCCGTTCTGACTGCGCGGTCGAGTGGACCGCGGACCAAGGACCACAGGACGGACCAAGACCCAAGCACAAAGGACTAAGGACCAATAACTATCGAACGCGCAGGTGTTCGAGATAATCGCCCGATTCGATCCGCTCGGCTCTTCCGAGTGGCGCGTTGTAGAAGTACGCGGATGCATGGACGACGAGGCCATTTTCGAGTGTCACGGGTGTGACACGCCTCGTGTACAAACTTGCCTCGGGCTCCCCCGGCCGATACCCTTCGATTTCATCCAGCGCGCGCAGCACGACCATCGGCCGCGTCATCTGGTAGACCTCGCCCCAGACGCGTCCATCAGTGGCCGGGACAGCCGCAGGATAGATGCCGAGGTCGTAGAGAGCAGCCGCGATCGAACCACGGCCTTTGAAGACGAGATGCTGATCGATATTCAACCGGCCGGTCCGGTTGAACGGCGTCATGAGAGTACCGTAGAAGAAGACGAGGTCGGCCATCGTCTGAAGCAACGACTCTGTGGAGCGAGCAACCGGGAGAAGGCCGCCCTGCAGACCAGTACTTGGATTTACGTCGAGCGGCGCAGCGCTATTTACAGCAACTTACAGCGCGGGAGGCGCCGCTGGAGCCGGTGGCGGCGCAGGAACCGGCGGTGGCGACGGAAGTTCGGGCGACTGCGGAGCTCGAGGCCGCTGCGCTCGAATCGCGCCGATCGCATCGACCACACTTGGCGGCAGCGAGAACGAAAGCGAGACTGTTTTCCCCTGGCCGCTTAGTTGGAGCGAGTTGATGAAGTCGGTGATCCCGGGCTGGCTGCCCGCCTGCATTCGCGCAAGCGCCGTGAAGCCCTGAATGACCTGACGGAGATCCTGCGCGGCCATTTCATCGCGCGCTTCGGCGCGGATCTGCCCATCGACGCCGGCGCCGATTACACCTTTGGCCGAGAACCAGCTGATCGCTGGCAGCCTGCTCGCCACCTCGCGGGGAAGCCTGGCACCGGCGACCTCGTCGAATTTCGCGACTGCCCACACAGTACCGTCGTCGACGTCGTGGACCAATCGCATCAGTTCGTCATTGCCCGTCGCGTTCTGGCTTCCGGCCCTCGTATCGATGGCCTTGCGTACGGCCTCTGGTCCACCAATGGCGACGAGGCCCGGCTCGACAAACGCCAAGCCGAAATTCTCGTGGGTCAACAGCCGTTTGCCTTTGTAGTCCGCGACGGTAGCGCCTTCCTGCGTGGCAAAACCCTCGATTCGCACCTGGTCGAATCGCCCGCGCGCAAGCACGAGCGGAGGCGCTTTATCGCCGTCAGGAATGCCGACACCCGCGGCGATCACGTAATCGATATCTTTTTCGATGTCGATACCGGTCCGCTCCTGAAACGTGCGGGCACCGTCGCCACCCTGGTGAAATGCGTCGAGTTTGCGGCGAAGCTCGGAGTCCATGACGTCGCGCACATTCGCGTAGGCGACGAGTCGGGCATCAATCGGGATGTAGGCGAATTCGGCGGGTCCTTTCCCACCGATGAGACTCAGATTCTGCAGGCCGACATACGAAGCCACGAGCCCGGTGCCAAGGCCGACGACAAGAATACCGGCCGCGATCAGCAGGAAAAGGCGGGTGCGTTTGTTCAATCTACACCGTGCTCAGAAGAGTATACGCGGACAGCCCCGCGAGGGTTCCGTCAACCTCGACCCTTTACTGGTCGAGCACATATTCCCGCGACTCGATGATCCGGCCCGCAAGTCCCAGTGCTGCCACCACGATGAACAGGAGCGAAATGGTGCTGACCGTCGCCGAGGGCGGGTTCCCGCTGAAGTATTCGAGCACGGCGACCACGCTGTCGGACACGGCGGCGTGGGGCACCAGCCCCTGCAGGTAATACATCACCGTGAATCGCCTGAGATAGCCGGGCACGATGAGCGCGACCTGCTCCCACCCGAACGCGAAAATCAAGCTCGCGACGAGCGGTCGTTTCACGACGACGCCGACGAGCGCGAAGACGGCGCCATAGGCAGCGAGGCCGATCGCCAGCAGCCCGAGATCGATCAACAGCGCGGTGAAGCTCCCCGCGACTTGCGACAGTGGAACCAGCAGGAAATACACGAGCATGAGCGCGGGCAGGACGACGAGCGTGGTGCACGCCAGGTACGCGATGTACTTGCCGACGAGAATCGCGCTTCGACGAATCGGACGCGTGAAGAGGTACGTGATCGTCTTGTCCTCGACTTCGTCGGCGATGAGCGACGTGCCGTAGAACACGCCAAGAATCGGAACGATGAACCTGAGGACCGGCCCGAGGATCAGCGCGCCGAAAATGCTGGCCCCGTCGACCACGGTGCCGTTGATCGTGAGCGGAGGGAGGCCAAGCGACTGCACGATGCGCATCACCAGCGCCACCAGCACCGGAGCACCGACGACGAGCGCCATGAAGATCGTACGGCGCGACCACAGCATCTCGCCGATCGAGAGGTCGAACACGCGCCAGGCGCCGTTCATGAACGGGGCGGTCGTACGGGCGGGCTGCTTGCTCGTTCGATCGGCAACTGCTTCCATCGGCGCCTCTACTGCTCCCTCTACTGTTTCACGAGGTACTTGAAGACGGCCTGCAGGTTGTCGTCGGGCGAGGTCACCTCGTCGATCGCTCCGACTTCTCCCGACGCGGCCATGTCGGTCACGCGTGCGTAGAACGCATCGGGCCGCGAGGTCTCGACGATCATGGCGCCGGGCTCGAACCGCAGGCTGATCACGCCGTCTTCTCCGATGAGCGTCTGCGCTAACCGCTGCGGCGATTCGGCGCGAATGAAGACGGTGTGGGGATGCTCGTCGATGAGCTCGCGAATCTGATGGACGTTCCCCTCGGCGACGATCCGTCCGTTGTTGATCAGCAGGATGTTCGACGTCATCGCCTCCACTTCATGGAGGATGTGACTCGAGACCAGGACGCTCTTGCCGGCGCGTCCCCATTCCCGAATCTGACGGATCGTGCGGCGGCGCATGATCGGGTCCATGCCGCTCAGGGGCTCGTCGAGGATCAGCAGTTCTGGATCGTGTGCGATCGCCTGCGCCATCTTCACCCGCTGGCGCATGCCCTTGCTGTACGCGCCGATCTTCTTGTCGGCGGCGTCGAGCAGATCGACCGCTCCGAGCGCGCGTCGCGCCGCGTCAGTCGCCGCTGCGGGCTCGGCGCCTCCGAGACGCACGAGCGCGGTGACCCAGTCGAGTCCGGTCATGCGGTCGTAGAACGCGTCCTGTTCGGGACAGAAGCCGATGCGGTGATAGAGCGCCGGGTTACCCCAGATCGGTTCTCCCAGCACACGGATACTGCCCTTGCTTGGTTTGAGCTGGCCGGTAATCAGCTTCATGAACGTCGATTTGCCAGCGCCATTGGGCCCGAGCAGCCCTGTGATGCCGGGAGGTACCGACACGGTCACGTCGTTGAGGCCCGACACCTGGCCGTACCACTTCGACAGATGCTCGGTCGCGATCGTCATCAGGCCACCACTTCGACGGCTCGCACTCGTCGCTCGAGAATGAACATCGAGAGCAGCACCAGGCCCAGGACGACGGCGAGAGCGACGGGGACGGGGACCGGCGGTACCGCGCGTCCGCGGAAGACCCAGATCGTAATGACGTCGAGCATGTCGCCCGGCGAGATGGCCGCCCAGGCGCGGCTGCCGGTGATCGCGCGCAGCGTCTGATGCATGCCGGCGGTGAAGAAGATGATGCCCGCATACATCACGGAGACGAACCGGCGGCTCTTGCTGAGCGAGGACAGCGCCAGGATCACGAATGCCGCGAGCAGCGTTCGCATGAGCGATGCGAGCGTGATGGCAGGGAGCAGGAAGAGGTTATCTCGCAGGAACGAAAAACTGCCGCTGAAGGCCACCTGCAGGACGAGCAGAATCATCGCAGGGAGCCACGTCACGCCGAGCAGCCAGATCATCGGCGGGACGAGCTTGCCGGTGATGTACTCGATGCGCGTCAACGGCTTCGAGAGGTACAGCTGCAGGGCATTGGCGCGACGATCGTCGGCAATGAGCCCCGCCTGCGCGATGGTGATGAGGAACACGAAGATGCTCTGGCCGGTGAGGAAATTCAGAAAGAGCTCTGGCGTCACCGAAAAGAAGGAGCCCGTGCCCTGCGGTGAGATCGTGCCCGCATAGATGCGGACCGCGTAGACCACGAATGGTGCGCACGATGCGAGCAGCAGAAAGAGAAACGGCCTGTATTTGACGATGGTCGTCAGGTGCATCCACGCGATCACCATCCAGGCGCGGCCGTGCGGCGCACGCAGGCCGGCATAGTGTCGATAGCCCTGATCGTGAATCGGCACTACTGCTCTCCTACTGCTTTCGCAAACACGTCTTCCAGCGTCGGGACGCTGGCTCGCAGGTGACGGACCTGGACACGCTGTTTCGCCGCGAGTTGAAACAGGAACGGCGCGCCACGTTCGTCGGGCACGAACACGCGCATCACATCCTCGTCGGTCGCATGACACTCGAGCCCCGCGGCATGGAGCGCCGCCACGAAACCGTCGGCATCGCCTTTGACTCTCAGCTCGAACACGCGACCGCCGGGGCCCTTCAACGCCTCGATCGGTCCTTGCGTCGCGATAGTGCCTTTGTCGAGCACCACGACGTGATCGCACGCGTATTCCACATCCGGCAGCAGATGCGACGACAGAATGAGGTTCATCTGCTTGTTGTGCGCGATGTCGCGTACGAGTTCGAGCATCTCGTCGCGGCCCTTCGGATCCATTCCGTTGGTCGGTTCATCGAGGAACAGCAGCTCCGGATCGTGCACGAGCGCCTGCGCCAGCTTGATCCGCTGCTTCATGCCGGTCGAGTACTGCTCGACGTTGCGGTAGCGCGCCTCGCCGAGGCCCACGTAATAGAGCACCTCGTGCGCGCGCTGCATCGCGTCGGCTCTCGGCAAGCCCGCAAGCTCGGCGCAGAACGCCACGAACGACACCGCATTCATCCCGGGGATGTGGCTGTCGCTCTCCGGCATGTAGCCGATGCGTCTGCGAATCTGCAGCGGAGCCTGCCGCACGTCGAGCCCCAGCACCCGCATCTGCCCACGCTCAGGTGGCAGCAGCCCGAGGACCGCCTTGATCATCGTGCTCTTGCCGGCGCCGTTGGGCCCAAGCAGTCCCACCGCCCCCTTGGGAAACGTGACGTTGACGTCGCGCAGGGCCTGGTTCCGGCCGTAACGGACGCTGACGCTCTGGAGCTCGAGAACCGGAGGCACTACAGTGGCCATACGTTACGAGGGAACGACTGGTTCATAACGGCAGGAGGCAACGGTCGGGGGACAGGTCGAGGACTGTCCCCGACCTGTCCCCGATCTGTCCCCGGGGGAAACGGTAGCGCTCGCTCACAACGATCCACGCAGCCCAAGCGCGTCAGCCTGTTCGCGCAACGACGTGATGACGTTACTGACGTGCACATCGAGCGGCAGGCCGAGCTCCTCGGCGCCCTGACGGAGATCGTCTCTCGACACCCCCCGCGCGAACGCCTTGTCCTTCATTCGCTTGATGACTGAGGACGCCTCGAGGTCGAGCACGCTCCTGCTCGGCCTGACCAGCGACGCCGCCGTCACGAAGCCGGCCATCTCATCGCAAGCGAACAGCGACTTCTCGAGCGCGCTCTCACGGGGCACGCCGGAGTACTCCGCGTGCGAGAGGATTGCGCGCATGACCCATTCGGGATATCCCCGCCGTCGCAGCTCGTCGCAGCCGCGAAACGGGTGATCGGCTGGCGTCGGAAATCGTTCGTAGTCGAAATCGTGAAGCAGGCCGACGATCCCCCAGTCGTCTTCGTCGCCGCCAAGTCGCCTCGCATATCCGCGGACCGCAGCCTCGACGGCAAGCGCATGCTTGCGCAGGCTCTCGCCGGCGGTCCATTCAGTCAGCAACGCCCAGGCGTCGTCTCGTGACAGCGTCGAAGCCATGCCTCAGGAACCGGATTCTACTTCGTGACCGACGGGAGGCGGTGTGTCGCGCGCCATCTCCAGCCCGCGCTCGATCACGGCTATCGCCTTCTCCGTCAGCTCGTACTCCGCCAGCTCGTTCGGCTCGGCGAGCACCGCCTCGGCGACGTCGGTGCCTGCGCGCAGTTCGCCGCCGATCGGCCAGCACAAATAGTCGATGAGCACGAAATGATAGAGGACCCGGCTCGACTCATCGTGCGTGATCCGATCGAGCACCTCGATCACCGGGCCGACTTCCACCTCGAACCCGGTTTCCTCGAGCATCTCGCGCGCGACACACGCTTCGAGCGTCTCTCCGATTTCGACGGCGCCGCCCGGAATGCTCCACTTCCCGGCCAGCGGCTCGAACCGTCGTTTGACGAGCACAACGCGCCCTTCGTGGACGATGATCGCTCCCACGCCCACGTACGGCCTCTCCGGATATTTGCGTGTCTCGCTCACCTGACCCTCTCGCTACTCCCCCATGACCTTGACGACGACGCGCTTGCGACGCTGCCCATCGAACTCGGCGTAGAAGACCTGTTCCCACGGCCCCAGGTCCAGTTTCCCAGCCGTGATCGGCAGCAGGATCTGATGCCCCATGAGCGTCCGCTTCAGATGCGCATCGGCATTATCCTCGCCCGTGCGGTGATGACGGTAGTCGAGTCCCGACGGCGCCAGCTTCTCCAGCCATTCCTGAAAATCGTGGATGAGACCGTCTTCCCAGTCGTTGACGTAGACCGCGGCGGTGATGTGCATCGCCGAGACGAGCACCATCCCTTCCTTCACACCGCTCTTCTTTACGATGGCGGCGACGTCATCTGTGATGCGGACAAACTCCTGGCGCTTCTTCGTCTCGAACCAGAGGTAGTCGGTCGCGGTGATCATGAAACTCCCAGCAGTTCGACGTTCGAGGTGCGAACGTTCAGTACATTCTCAACCCGGCCTCGGCGTTGAGATCCCATCCAGCCGTATATCCAGCACGATACCGCCGAAGGCCAGCCGCGGCGATCATCGCCGCGTTGTCAGTCGAGAGCGCGAGGCTGGGCACGTACAGAGGGTACTCGCGGGCTTCGGCACGGGCACGGGCATCCTCGCGGAGACGGCTGTTGGCCGAGACTCCGCCTGCAATCCCGACACTTTGCGCGCCGTACCAGCGTGCCGCTTCGAACAACCGATCGACGAGCGTCTCGACGACCACACGCTGGAAGCTGGCGCAGATGTTCTTGATTTCCTGATCCGGCAGCGGCTCCCCCTCCGACATCGTCAGCGACGCACGCCGCGCCATGACATGGCGCAAGACCGACGTCTTCAGGCCGGAGAAGCTGAAATCGCGACGGCCCGGCTCGTGAGGTGCGTTGCGATCCGCGTGCGTCAGCCGCGTCTTCGGAAAGGGCACGGCGCGATCGTCGCCGAGCGCCGCCAGCCGGTCGATGATCGGGCCACCGGGATATCCGAGCCCGAGCAGCTTGGCGACCTTGTCATACGCCTCACCGGCGGCATCGTCTCGTGTGCGACCCAACAGCTCGTACACGCCGGGCTCGGGAATGCGATACAGGCTCGTGTGGCCGCCGGACACGACGAGCACGATCGCCGGCAATTCCAGTTCACCGTGCTCGAGCACGAGCGACTCGATGTGTCCCGCGAGGTGATGCACCGGCACGAGCGGCACCGACCGCGACCAGGCGAGCGACTTGGCGAAAGAGATGCCGACGAGCAGCGATCCAACCAGACCTGGGCCCGCTGTTACCGCGACCGCGTCGTAGTCGGAGCCGCCTTCCCCGAGCGCACGCTCGACGACACCGCAGATGTCGCGAATGTGCTGCCGCGCCGAGAGCTCCGGCACGACGCCGCCCCACTCGCGATGGATGTCGACCTGCGAGGCGACGACGCTCGCGCGCAGTCGCCAGGGACGCTTCGGATCGCCGGTCTCCTCGACGAGGGCGGCCGCCGTTTCATCACAGGAGGTTTCGATGCCGAGGATGGTCATGTCCCTGCACGTCGGGTCTGAAGAGGAAGACCCGGCCTACACTGTCCCTGTCAGTTCGCCTCGAACGAGTTGTGCGAGCGACTCCTCATACGGCGCGCGAGCGATGCCGCGCTCGGTGATGATCGCGGTGACGTACTTCGACGGCGTCACGTCGAACGCTGGGTTGCGGATCCGCGCGCCTTCCGGCGTCAGCCGCGACGTCCCGACGTGTGTGACCTCGCGGTCGTTCCGCTCTTCGATGGGAATCCGGCTCCCGTCCGGTGTGCCGAGATCGATCGTCGAGAGCGGCGCCGCCACGTAGAAGGGAATGCCGTGTTCCTTGGCGAGCACCGCCACGCCGTAGGTGCCGATCTTGTTCGCGACGTCCCCGTTTGCGGCAATGCGATCGGCGCCGACCACGACGAGATCGACTTCCTTGAGACGCATCATCGAAGCTGCCATGTTGTCGGTGATCACGGTCGTCTCGATCCCGTCCTTGACGAGCTCCCACGCGGTCAATCGCGCGCCCTGGAGAAAGGGGCGGGTCTCATCAGCGAGCACGGCGATCCGCTTCCCCTGCTCTGCGGCCGCTCGAATCACGCCCAGCGCGGTGCCGTACCCCGCGGTCGCGAGCGCGCCCGCGTTGCAGTGCGTCAGGATGCGCGCCGACTCGGGCACCAGCGCCGCGCCATGCGCGCCCATCGTCCGGCAGCTCTGGATGTCCTCGTCGTGAATCGCGCGGGCTTCGTCCTCGAGGCGCACCTTGAGCTCGTCGACCGAGAAGCCTCGCTGCGCCGCCTCGGCGAACGTCTTCTTCATGCGATCGATCGCCCAGAACAGATTCACTGCGGTCGGTCGCGTCGCTGCCATCAGATCGCAGGCCCGTTGAAACTCGGTCACGAACTGCTTGGTACCGGTCGCCGTGCTGCGCCGCATCCCGAGCGCGATCCCCATCGCGGCGGCTACGCCGATCGCCGGCGCCCCTCGAATCACCATCGTCGTGATCGCCTTGGCGACTTCTTTGGCCGTCTTACAGGTCACGTAGACCTCGGCCGTCGGCAGCTTCCGCTGGTCGATCATCACGACCGCGTCGTCTTTCCACTCGATTGTCGGCAGCATGAAGAGACGATGATATCAACTAGGCCCCAGGGCCCAGGCCTCGGGCGTCAGGGCTGGGCAAGGTATCAGGCCTGAGGCCTTGGACAGCCCTGAGGCCTGAGGCCTAGGCCCCGAGGCCTATCGTTTTGCGCCGATTGCAAACAGACTCGACACACCGCGCACGTACATCACGCCTTCCGAGAGCGCCGGCGTAGCCATCAACAACTCGCCAATCGAATTGGTGGCGATGTGCTCGAAGCTCGGACCCGCCCGGACGACCAGCATGTCACCGTCCTCATTCGACAGGTAGATCTTCCCGTCCGCCGCGACCGGCGAGGCGCTGTAGCCGCTCCCGACGAGCGGCAGCCGCTGCCGGTAGATCTCGTTGCCGGTCTTCAGCTCATACGCATCGAGGACGCCGTTGTTGGCCAGCACATACAGGAGCCCGTTATACGCAAGCGGCGTGGGCATGTAGGATCCGCGCGCTGTGTGACTCCACACGACTGACGCGCTGCTCGACTGATCGGGCCCGAGTGTGAGGTCGCCCCGCGCTCCTGGACGCACAGCAAAAATCGGCCGTTCGGGTGCACGTCCGCTCGCCACCACGATGAGGCCGTCGGCAAAAATCGGGGTGGGCGCCGTGATCTTCGACGAGCCGCCGAGCCGCCACAACTCGCGCCCGGAGCGCGCGTCATATCCGCGGATGAAGTTCGATGCGTTGGTGACGAGCTCGGGCCCCGTGGAGGCGAGAGCGACGGTGGGACTTCCCCACGATGGAATCTCATCGCGCGATGTCTTCCACACGACCTCACCGGTCTCGGCGTTCAGCGCCATCACGAACGAGTCGGCCTGTGTGTCGCACTGCAGGATGACGAGGCCATTCCAGATGATCGGCGAGCTTGCCGGTCCCCACTCGTAGGTGGGGATGTCGTACGCGCCCATGTCGACGCGTCCGACATCCACCGTCCACAACGGCTGGCCATTCACATCGAACGCGTATACGCCTTCCGAACCGAACCAGGCTACGACGATGCGGCCGTCGGTGACCGGCGTCGCACTGGCGTAAGTCGACTTGATGTGACGCTTGTTGCGGGGAGCCCCTTCGTGAGCCACCCTCGACCATCGAATCCGCCCCGTACGCTTGTCGACGGCGTACACCATCCACTTGTGAATGGAGCGATCGTCGGATGCATCGCCCTCACCGTAGAGACCTGGTTTGAATGTCGCACCTTTCAGGCTGCTGATCGCCGAGGTGACGAAGACGGTGTCGCCCCACACGATCGGGCTGGAATGCGCGAGGCCCGGTATCGCCGTTCGCCACAGGATGTTCTGACGCTTCGCTCCATCCCATCGATCCGGAATGTGCTGCCCGTCGGCCACACCGGAGGCGTATGGTCCGCGGAATGAGGGCCAGCTGCCGGCCGCGGACACAGGCCGCGGGAGCGTTCCTCGTCCAGGCGCGAGCGTGCGGACGATTCGGCGTTCACCGTCAGGAATCGCAACCGTCTGGCTGCGTGCGCGCGCGCCGAGGAGCGCCAGCAACGCAAGCAGCACAACCGGACCGGATTTCTTCATCGTCACAACAATCGATCATCGAACGGCAACGGCAGCAGATCCCTCAGTTGATGCCGTCCCGTCTCGCGGCGGAGATTGGCGAGGATGACCTCGAGATCGCCGCCGAACTCCCACAGGATCTGACGGCACGCGCCGCACGGTGGTGTCGGTGCATCGGTATCGGCCACCACAGCGACGCGGCGGAACTTCCGATGGCCCTCGGAGATCGCCTTGAACATCGCAACGCGCTCGGCACAGATCGTCAGTCCGTAGGTCGCGTTCTCGACGTTGCATCCAGTAATGATCGTCCCGTCGGCAGTCTCGAGCGCGGCCCCGACCTTGAAGCCCGAGTAGCGCGCGTGAGCGTTGCGACGTGCCAGTCGGGCTGCCTTTACGAGCGTGTTAGAGACGCTCAACGATCCCCTCCAGCAACGAGATGAACGATCCACGCACGCGCCGCGCCGTTTCCATGACTTCGCTGTGATCGAGCGGCTGCGGCAGCACCCCCGCAGCCATGTTGGTGATGCACGAGATGCCGAGCACTTCCATCCCCATGTGACGTGCGGCGATCGCTTCCGGGACCGTCGACATGCCGACGGCATCGGCGCCGAGCGTGCGGAACGCGCGAATCTCGGCCGGCGTCTCGTAGCTCGGCCCGTGCACCGCGATGTAGACACCATGATCGATCGCGACGCCTCTGGCTCGCGCGGCCTCGTCAGCGATGCCTCGCAGACGACGGGAATACACCTCGCTCATGTCGGGAAAGCGCGCGCCGAACCGATCGTCGTTGGGACCTACGAGCGGATTGCTGCCGAGCAGGTTGATGTGATCGTCGATCACCATCAGTGCGCCCTGAGCGAACCCGGTGTTGATGCCACCGGCGGCGTTGGTCAGAATCATCTGCTTCACGCCCAGACAGCCCATCACCCGCGTCGCGAAGACGACAGTCGCAAGGTCGTGTCCCTCGTAGAAGTGGACGCGACCGGCAAGCGCCGCGACCCGCTTCCCCGCCACGTTACCGATCACCAGGCGACCGGCATGGCCGATCACCTTGGATGCAGGCCAATGCGGCAGCTGCTCGTAGGGTGTGACGACCGAATCGCCAATCGAGTCCGCAAAGTCGCCAAGACCCGAACCCAGGACGATGGCAATTGTTGGTGGAACCCGACACCGGCTTCTGACCACAGCGGCGGCTTGCTCGACGCGCTCGAATTCAGCCACGGAGCACACCCGGACGGTCAGCCACAAAGGACACGGAGACCACGAAGACCGCCATTGGCGCTGGAACGGAGACTGCGGAGAAAACGGAGAAACGCATCAACACGGAGATAACGGGGGAAACGGAGAAGAACGATTCATACTCCGTTTGCCCCGTTACCTCCGTGTGAAAATCCTCCGTTCTCTCCGCAGTTCGTTTCCCAGTTTTCATTGTGCGGGGTAAGCTGCGCTCATGACGACTCCGTGACTCTCCCTGGTGATCTTTGTGTTCTTCGTTGCCCAAAATCTCCGTGCCCTTCGTCGCTATAACAACATCCCGGCAATCGTCGCCGTGAGGAAATTCGCAAAGGTCCCCGCCAGCATCGCGCGCAGGCCCAGACGCGCGAGGTCGTGTCGCCGTTCGGGAGCGAGCGCACCGATGCCGCCGATCTGAATGCCGATCGAACTGAAGTTCGCAAAGCCGCAGAGTGCGAAGGTCGCAATCGTGAACGACTTGGGATCGAGCGTCGGCTTCAGCGGACCGAGCTGTGAGTACGCGACGAACTCGTTCAGCACCATCCGCGTCCCCAGCAGGTTGCCGATGGTCGGTGCGTCGTGCCAGGGGACGCCAAGCGCCCACGCGATCGGCGCGAACGCGTACCCGAGTAGGAGCTGCAGGCTCAGGCCGCTGCCGAAACCGGCCACACGCTGGAGTCCCTCGCCGAGGAGTCCGAGTCCCGCGTTCAACAGCGCCACGAGCGCGAGAAACGAGATGAGCATCGCGCCGACGTTGAGCGCGAGATGGAGGCCCTCTCCCGTCCCGCGTCCGATCGCATCGATGACGTTGACGTCGGTCTTCTCGACGTTGAGCCGCACAGTGCCCATCGTCTCGGGAACGGCCGTCTCGGGCACGAACAGCTTGGCCATCATCAACGTGCCCGGCGCGGTCATGATGACCGCTGTCAGCAGATGCTGCGCCTGGACGCCGAACAGGATGTAGGCGGCCATGACACCACCCGAGATGTGCGCCATTCCGGCGGTCATGACCGTCATGAGCTCTGATTCGGTCATGCGCGGCAGGAACGGCCGAATCGTCAGGGGCGCTTCGGTCTGGCCCATGAAGATGCTGGCGGCGACGTTCAGCGATTCCGCACCGCTCGCGCGCATGAAACGGCGCATCACGATCGCAAACATCCTGACGATCACCTGCATCACACCGAAGTAATAGAGCATCGCGAACAGCGCAGCGATGAAGATGATGGTCGGCAGCACCATGAAGGCGAAGATGTTCGCGTACTGGCTGCCTTCGGGGCCGAGCACGCCGTTCACGATCTTCGGCCAGACCGACGGATTCCCGAGCGGACCGAACACGAACGACGATCCGACGTACGCGAAGTCGAGGATCTTGGTGATCGCGCTGCCGGCAAACTGGAAGACCGTGCGCCCCGCTTCTGTCTTGAGGACGATGAGCGCAAAGAGGAACTGCAGGCCGAGGCCCCACGCTACGTTGCGGTAATCGATCGAGCGTCGCGCCGACGACAGGCAATACGCGAGCGCAAGGATCAGCGCGAGCCCGGCCACGGGCTGCACGCGCGCGACACCGGCATAGCCGATGGCGATCCCCAGCACCGCAATGGCGGCCAGCGATCCGAGAATCATGAGGTCCTGACGCTCCCACGCCTGCTTTGCGCCGAGGACTCCGGACTCATGACGTTTGACGCGATGTTCCGAATTGGTAACCGTCACTCTCAACTGTCTCCTGGCTTCAGCGAACTTCGCCCAACACCTTCTCACGGCGCGGCGGTGGCTCGTCTCCGATGACGATCGCCGCGCGGCACAACTCCAGGGCCTCATCGACGCCCCGTCTGTTCCGATGATGCAGCCGCACGAGCGTCTGGCCCTTCTTGACCGCATCACCAGGCTTGGCCAGCAGCTCCGCGCCGACGCCATGGTCGATCGACTCGCCGACCGTCGAACGACCGGCACCGAGCACATTGCTGGCACGACCAATCGCTTCCGCTTTGAGCGACGTCAGGTAGCCGTCGCGCGGTGCCTTGCTCGTGATGCGGCCCGGACAGGATGGCAGCAGCGAGTAGTTCTCGGTGACGCGGGGATCACCGCCTTGACGCTCGACCATGCGTCCGAACGTCTCGAGGGCACGACCCGATTGGAGCGCGCTCTCCACCCGATCGACTGCCGATCGATCGTCGTCCACGATGCCCGCCAACACGACCATCCTGGCCGCAAGGCGCGTGACCACACTCGTCAGATCCGACGGGCCCGTGCCTTTCAGCGTGTCGAGGCACTCGATGATTTCGAGCGAGTTGCCGATCGCGCATCCGAGTGGCGCGTCCATGTCGGTGATGACCGCTTCGGTGCGGACGCCCGCCTGCGTCCCGATAGCGACCATCGATGCGGCAAGCTCACGTGCGCGTGAGGTGTCCTTCATGAAGGCGCCGTCGCCGCACTTGACGTCGAGCACCAGCGCGTTGCTGCCCTCAGCCAGCTTCTTGCTCATGATCGAGGCCGAGATGAGCGGGATGCTCTCGACCGTCGCCGTGACGTCACGCAGGGCATACAGCTTCTTGTCGGCCGGCGCGAGCGTCGTCGTCTGACCGATGATGCTGGTGCCGACCTCGAGGAGCACCTGCTTGAACTCGTCGATCGACAACCCGATCCGAAATCCCGGAATCGACTCGAGCTTGTCGAGCGTACCACCAGTGTGACCAAGACCACGCCCGGACATCTTGGGGACGATCACCCCGCACGCCGCCGCCAGCGGTGCCAGCACAATCGACGTCTTGTCGCCGACACCGCCGGTGCTGTGCTTGCCGACCTTCATGCCGGGAATATCCGACAAGTCGACGCGATCGCCTGAGCGCACCATCGCATCGGTCAACCAGCCGGTCTCCTGATCGGTCATGCCCTTGAGGACGATCGCCATCAGCAGCGCCGACGACTGGTAGTCGGGAATGGTCCCGTCGGTCACACCGCGCACGAATGCTTCGACCTCGGCCTGCGAGAGCGCGAGCCCGTCGCGTTTGCGAGCGATGGCATCGACAAATCGCATGAGAGAGCGCTCAGTATAGGTCACGGTCGGCCGCTATGCGGCTCGCGGCCTTTTCGAACACATTTCCTCGTTCGTTCTCCGTTTCTCTGTTTCTCCTGTTAATCCGTGCCTCCGTATCCTCCGTTGCCTGCAGTCAAGTCACTAGCCGTTAATGCGCCTCTGCTAGGATCGAACCGCATGCGTCGCTTCATACTGCTGCTCGCTGTTCTCATCGCCACCCTGGCCCGTCCGGACGCGCAGACGCCACCGAAGCTGCTGGTCGTACTCGTCGTCGATCAACTTCGCGCGGACTACCTGACGCGGTTCGATCGGCATTGGCATGCCGGCTTCCGGACGCTGCTCGACCAGGGGCTGGTCTTCGACAATGCGAGATACCCGTATCTCAACACGGTGACGTGCGCCGGGCACTCGACGATCGGCACGGGTGCGTTGCCGCACACGCATGGGATGGTCAGCAACCAGTGGTGGCTCCGTGATGAGCATCGGCTCACGGGTTGTACGGCGGATGCTTCCACACCTGACATCTCCTATGGACGCCCGGTGACGCTGGGCAACAGCGCTAAGAACCTGATGGTGCCGACGCTCGCTGACGAACTTCGTATGCAGAAGCCGGGCGCACGCGTAGTCGCGGTGTCGCTGAAAGCGCGCAGCGCGATCGGGCTCGCCGGGCACGGGGGGGACGCGATCGTCTGGTTCGACGACCTCGCCGGGTCGTTCGCGACATCGCGCGCGTTCGCGCCTGCGCCGGTTCCAGCCGTCAAGAAGTTCATCGACGCCAATCCGTACGAGAAGGACCTCGGTCAGGAGTGGACGCTGTCAGGGCCTCCCAACAGTTATCTGACCCGTGATGCAGGCGTCGGCGAACGGCCGCCCGCCGGATGGAACGGGCTCTTTCCTCATCCGATAAAAGGGCGAGGCGGCATCGACGCGCAGTTCTTCGAGCTGTGGCAATCGACGCCACTCGCCGATGCCTATCTCACGCGCATGGCGGCGGCGCTCGTCGACAGCTTTGCGCTCGGACAGCGCGGCACAACCGATTTTCTCGGCATCAGCTTCTCGACGCTTGATGACGTCGGGCACAACTTCGGCCCCGACAGCCGCGAAATCGAGGAAGTGCTACGGCAGCTGGACGTCACGCTGGGCACGCTGATTCAAGGCCTCGACTCGCGCGTCGGACGCGCCAACTACGTGTTGGCGTTGTCGGCCGATCATGGCGTGGCGCCAATCGCCACCTCGCCCACGGGCGGCCGCATCGCCATCGATGATGTCCGCGAGCGAATCGAAGAGACGAGTGCGACCGAACTCGGCGCGCTGGCGAAGGGGAAGTACGTCGACGCGATGAACTACACCGACGTCTATTTCATGCCGGGCGTGTTCGACCGGCTGCGCGCGAATCCAAAAGCGTTGTCAGAGGTGGAGCGCGCCATCAAGGAGATTCCTGGAGTCGCCGCGGTGCTCCGAGCCGACCAGCTGTCTGCCAGCTCGGATCCGGCCAGCAAGAGCGCCGCTCTCAGCTACATGACTGGCCGAAACGGCGACTTGATCGTCCTCCCCAAGGAGAATTGGTATTTCAGCGGGCGCAATGCCACGTTTGCCACGACACACGGCACCAACCACGAGTACGATACCCATGTGCCGCTCATCCTGTTCGGGGGCGGTATCACGGCGTCGCACGTAGCAACGCCCGTGACTCCAGCGGACATCGCCCCCACGCTCGGCCGTCTGGCCGGCGTTCAGGTGTCCAAGGCCGAAGGACACGCCCTGTCGCAAGCCGTTCGCTAAATATAGACGACGGGAGTAAGGATGACCGGAATCAGGAATCTTCTTGCCACTTTCCTCGCAGTGGCGGCGGCCACACTCGTCATCTCGACCACCACCGCACAGCAACCCTCTCCAATCGCCACCCCCACGCGTGAAATCATTTCGGACGCGGCGCTGCCAGGCATCGACCGCGGCCTTCGCGAGATCCCGACGCCATCGACGCAGCTCACGGCCGACGCAGTGCGCGATCAAATGGCTCGATTGGCGCAGGCGTATCTGCCCGACTCGCTGATCGTGAAGTTCAGGCCGGGCACGACGTTGAGCGCGTCGAGGTCGATGCTGGCTCTGGTCAACGGCACGTCGAGCGTCAGTGTGCCGAATGCGGACTTCGACATCGTGACCACGTCGCCCGGCGTGGACCCTGAAGCGGCCGCGAGTCGATTGGCCGCTCTGCCCGACGTCGAGTACGCACAAGCGCGCTACATCATCCGCCCGCGATTCGTTCCGAACGATCCGCTCTATCCCCAGCAGTGGAATTTCCCGCTCATCGAGATGGAGCGCGCGTGGGACATCAACCCTGGTGCCACGTCATCGATCATCGTCGCGGTGATCGACACCGGCGTGGCCTATCGAGGCGGCACCGTCCGTTTCAGCACGACGAACCCGCTCGCACAGCAGGAGTTCCCCGGTACCACGTTCGTCGATCTGCCCTTCGCCGCCGCTCCGGAACTCGGCCCCGCCACGCGTTTCGTCTCGCCGCGCGACTTCATCTTCAACGACACCACGCCGCTCGACATGGTCGGGCACGGCACGCACGTCTCGGGAACCATCGGGCAACTCACGAACAATGGTGTGGGCGTCGCCGGCATGGCGTTCAACGTGTCGATCATGCCGGTCAAAGCCATCGGTGATTTCTGGGACTTCATCTTCACCGGACAGACGGGCACCGACGACACGGTGGCGCAAGGCATCCGCTATGCGGTCGACAACGGCGCCAAGGTTCTCAACTTGAGCATCGGGCGCACGGGACCGCCCTCTCCAGTGCTTCAGAGCGCGCTGACCTACGCCGTATCGCGCGGAGCGTTCGCGGCAGTCGCCGCGGGCAACGAATTCCTCGATGGCAACCCGGTCGAGCGGCCCGCTGACCTGGGTCCGCAGATCGATGGGGTCATGACGGTCGGCGCCGTCGGCCGCACCCGCCAGCGCGCGGTGTACTCGAACACTGGGCCACAGGTGGAGATCGCGGCGCCCGGCGGGGATCAATTCGTCAACGGCCTCACCGGGGGCGTCCTGCAGCAGACCTTCGATGATGATTTCGTATTCCCCGCCACCGGCGCGCCGCGATTCGACGTCTTCGTCTACGCGTACGAGCAGGGCACATCGATGGCAACCGCCCACGTCACCGGCTTCGCCGCCTTGCTGATGCAGCAGGGCATCACCGATCCCGCGGCAGTCGAGGCGGCGATCAAGAAATTCGCAACCGATCTCGGCACCGCCGGGCGGGACGATCAGTTCGGAAACGGATTGATCAACGTGCGCAACGCGCTGCGCGGAATGGGACTGGCGCGATGATTCTCCAGCGCCTGCACCTGACTGTCGCGTCGCTTGCGCTCGCCGCGCTCTGCGCGCGGAGCGCCGACGCGCAGGACATCGGCTTTCGCGGCTTCGGCGACGTCGGCGCCAC
>DATFRP010000103.1:0-6984 GCA_035263125.1 Vicinamibacterales bacterium | reverse complement strand
TGTCGTGATCCGAATGACTGACAAACTGACTCAGATTGCAGGTCAGGTGAGCGATGCACGAGGTCAGGTCCTGAAGGATTACGTCGTGGTGTTCCTGCCTGCCGAACACAAGGAACCTGTCATCGCGGCACGGTGGATTCGCGTGGTACGCCCGGACTCGAACGGGCGATACATCGCGCGAGGCCTGCGTCCGGGCCGTTACGTCGTGACTGCGCTCGAGGCGATTGAGCAGGGCCGCCAATTCGCACCGGAGTTCCAGGATCAGTTACGTCGCGGCGCGCGCGAGATCTCGGTTCGCGAGGCCGAGAGCCTCACGTTCGATCTCGTTTTGACACCCGGTCTCTGAGCGAAACACGCACACGGACGATCGAGGGAGGCACCCATGTCGAAAACGTCGTGTGTCCATCCGTCTCGTCGCGAGTTCCTGACGGCTGCGGCCGCTGTGGCGGGCGCCACTGCAACGTCATGCGGCTCGGCCGACGTCAGCGGGAATCGTGCGGCCACCCCCACACAGAATCGCGAGCTCGTCGGCGACGCGGGAAAGCGGCGCATCCTCCTCCGCGGTGGCGTCGTGCTCACGCTGGATCCCAAGGTCGGAGACTTCGAGCGGGCCGACATCCTGATCGATGGGAAACGAATCGCGCAGATCGCGCCCGATATCGCGGCTGCCGACGCCGAGGTCGTCGACTGCTCTGGCACGATCGTCATGCCCGGCTTCATCACGACGCACCACCATCAGTACGAGACACTGCAGCGCAGCATCATCGCGGACGGTCTTCTGTTTGGCTCGTGGCCGCAGGAGACCTATACGTCCGTCGTCCAGAATATCTGGACCGCGGGACGGGTTGCCGATCCGCAGAATCCCGGCAAGTTCGTCTGGGACCTTGGGCGCGTGCCGTACGATCCCGAGGACTGCTACATCTCCGAGCTGGTGGCATGTCTCAGCGAGATCAGTCAGGGCATCACCACGGGAACTGACACCTCTCAGTCCAGCCACACACCCGAGCACACCGACGCGATGATCAAGGGCCTGATGGATTCAGGCCGGCGCATGGTGTTCGCATATAGCGGCGGGACGGACCGAAGCGCGCAAGGCATCCCCTTCGAGTTCCCCGGTGCGATCAAGGACACCTCGAAGGGCATCGGTCGAATCGCGAAGACGTATTTCAGCTCGAACGATCAACTCGTGACTCTCGGCTTCGCGGGCGGCCCGGTTGCCGCATTCGACGGCGCGTCGTATACCGGATGGCAGCTCGGTCGAGCGTTCGGCGCATCGCTCCACAATCACGTCGTGGGCAACCCGATGACCATCGTAAGCGCGGCCGCGGATGTCCGGAATGGCACCGACTGGTCCGACGTCACGTTCATTCACGCGACGAGATGGCAGGACACACCGCGCGCGCAGGTCGGCCCAGGCGACTCGGGATATCCGGCCACCATTCGATCGAAGGCGTGGCAGATCTGCCGTGACCGCAGCGCGCACGTCTCGATCGCGAATCTGATCGAGATGCAGATGCGCCACGGGATGCCTCCCTTTCAGGAGGCGCTGAATCACGGCATCCTGCCCAGCCTGAGTCCGGACGTCGACACGAACATGACGACCGATCCCTTCTCGTTGATGCGCGGGGCGTTCTGCACGCAACGGGCGCTGGCGAACGACCTCGCCTTCCCGGAGAGCAATCCCGGCGGCCTCGCGACCCCGCAACTGCTCACGTCCCGGCAGGTGATCGAGATGGCGACCATCGCAGGTGCAGCATCGAATCGGATTCTTGGCAAGGTTGGGACGCTGACACCCGGGAAAGAAGCCGATATCGTCGTGCTCGAGGCCAGACACATCAACACCTGGCCGATGAACAACGTCCCCGGCACGATCGTGACGATGATGAACCCGAGCCACGTGCGGGATGTGATGATCGCGGGGAAGGTCGTCTACTGGAAACGTCAGCTCGTGGGGTGGGACGTCGACAAGCTGCTTCGTCAGATCGAGCAGGCGCGCGACCGCGTGCTCGCACGCATCAACGGGCCGGCGAAAGTCGGAACGCTGCCCAAAGGCGACAACAGTTCGAGCAATCCGTACCGCCCGAACTTCCTCGGTAGCTGCTGCTTCAAAGGACAGAACACCACCGCACCCGAGTACGTTTTGCGGCCGTAGGATGTACGTCGTGTCCGCCTTCAGGCGGACCACAGTCCGCTTCAGTCAGGCGTCGGCTGCTCGGCGCGATCGATCACCAGGACTTCGGTCGGCTCGCGCCGTGAATCGAGCTTGAGTCCGAGCTGGTCCTGCACGGCGGTAAACAATGACGGCGTGTCGGCCGGTGCAGGCGCCGCGTTTCCGGGCGGTCCCAATTGTGCGGCGCCTGGTTCAGCCGAGAACTCGACAGCGACCGCGAAATCTCCCGACAAACCCGTGTGGTCGATGACCGGCCGACCAGTCGTGAGCGACAGGAATCCCACCAGTTGCGCGATACGCATGCCGCTGCTCTCGATGCGCGACACCGGACCGAATCGAAGACGCGTGCTGCACGGCGCCATCGGCTCACCAGGCTTTGGAAGAGCCGCGGGCGGAGCAGTGCCGCTCTGGCGGGCCGCTCGGAGAGCTTCGCAATCCACATCGGTCGGTCGCAGCTGCGCGCCGAGTTTTCCATCACTGCGCGCGAGCACGAGCGCGTAGACCTGCAGGTCGCGCGTCTCGGCATGCACGGCCAGCTTGAACCGATCGGCCAGCAGCGCCTGCGCCATCGCGCGCATGTCGTCGACGGTCGTGCCCGGCGCCATCTTCGCGTCGATGTCGAAGTGGTCCGTGTCGATCCATCCGGGCCCGCCAACAATCAGACCTTCCATCTGATAGCGTGGCGCTTGGGCCGCCTGCACGAGCATGCGCAGCGTCGCGAAGCCAGCCGCCCATCGATCGCCGCGCCGTATCCCGGCCCCGACCATAATCGGGCCTGTTCCAGACGGCATGCTCTTCTTCACCGACGCAACCTCGAACGTCGGACCGGCGGTCTGCGAGTTCTGAGGACGCGCGGCGATCGTCCACGGCACGAAGAGCCCGAGAGAAACCAGGACGAGAAGAGCTCGCGTCATGACATCAATTCGACGTGGGCAGGTCGACGCTATCGATGACGAGGACGTCGACGGGACCGCGCTCGGATTCGAGTTTCAGTCCAAGCTGCTCGGGAAGAGCGGTAAACAATGACAGGCCTTTTCGTGGGGGACCGAACATGTTGGCAGGGAGGTCGGGCGGGATCCACGGTTCGGTCTCGAGCTCGACGTCCCACGTTCCGCTCAACCCGGTCCTGTCGACGACGACGCGCCGGGCTTGCGGCTGAAGGAGTTTCGCGATGGCTGACATCGGCTGGCCTTCGATGAACGTCGTCTGGCTGCGGAAGGCCAGGCGCGCCCTGAAAAGGCACGATGGGGGATCGCCGGCTCGAGGTGGCGTGGCAGGCGGCTGGTACTCGGGTCCGCGCGCCGCAATGATCGCCGGGCAATCAACGGCAGACCGTTTCAGCCTCGGCCCGAGTTTTCTGTCACTGCGCGCGAAGACGAGCGCGTAACGGGGCCGCTCCTGCGTTTCCAGATGAACCTCGAGATTGAATCGCTCGGCCAGCAGGCGCCTGACCATGAGCTGCACCTCGCCGGCCGGCCGGATGCGATCGGCTTTCGCTTCGATGTCGAACCGGCGTGTCCTCACCCAGTCGGGGCCACCCTCGATCTGAAACTCCGAGATCTGGTACGCGTACCCGAGCGTCGACGAGAGGGTGATGTCCGATCGGTTGAACCGATCGGGCGCGAACCGCGTCGGCTCGGACGAGAGGCCGCTGTGCTCCTTGATCGAGGCCACCTCGAACGCAGGAGGATCCTGCGCGTACAGTGGTAGCAACGAGAGAAGGGCGAGCGACGTGAAAGCAACAAGCACACGTTTCACGCTTGACCTCCGGTCCGGTCCGGCTCAAGCCGGACACTACGCCTGTGGGCCGCCTGACCACCTCCGCCAAGGCTACGGTGGTCCGCCGTAGCTTTACGCGAAGGCGGAAGGCGGCCCCTACGTACACAGGCGGGCTCTACTTTGATAGCGTGGTGATCAGTCGGTACTGGAACTCCAGGTCCTCGTTGAACTGCTTGATGCCGACGCGCTCGTCGCGGCCGTGCGCGCGCACGTCGTCGATGTCGTCGAAGAGACCATCGACGCCGAACGTCGGGATGCCGGCGTTGCGCAGATAGAGTCCATCGGTCGCGCCGGTGCTCATCGTCGGCACGACCGGCACGCCCGGGAACATCGACGCGACGATCGTCCCGACCGTGCTCATGACATCGTCTCGAAGCACCGCGGGTTTGCTTGGCGTGGCTTCGCCGACAAGCGACAACTGAATCTGCGGATCGGCGACGATCTTCGTGAGCGTAGCCAGGACCTGCGCAGGTGACGCGCCCGGGAGGATCCTGCAGTTCACGTTCGCAGCGGCGAGTTGCGGCAGCGCGTTCAGCGCGTGTCCGCCTTCGAGCTTGGTCGCCACACAGGTCGTCCGCATGATCGAGTTGAAGTACGGCGACTGCGCCGACAGCCGCGCAGCGGCCGCAAGGTCGGTCGGCGTCTTCGACACGGCCGTCATGTCCGTGCGTGTCTGCGCGTCGGTCTGGCCGGCAGCGGAACGCTCGAAATACGTGCGGGTGATCTCGCTCAACTCCACGGGGAAATCGAACGCGGCGAGCTTGGCCAAGCCGGCCGACAGACGATAGATCGCATTGTCCTTGACCGGCATCGAGCTGTGGCCGCCTGCGTTGTGCACTTCGAGGCGGAAGTCCTGGTAGACCTTCTCAGCGGCCTGCACTTCGTTCGTCAGGTACTTGCCCTTGCGCATCACGCCGCCGCCACCTTCGTTGATCGCGTACTCGGCATCGATCAGCTCGCGATGGTTGGCGATCAGCCACTTCACGCCGTTGAAGTTGCCGCCCTCTTCATCGGCAGTGAGCGCCAGGATCAGATCGCGCGACGGCACGAATCCCTCGGACTTGAGTCGCAGCAGGTTGGTCACGAACACCGCGGCCATCGTCTTGTCGTCGGCGGTGCCACGCCCATACAGGTAGCCGTCCTTCTCCGTGAGCGCGAACGGATCGAACGACCAGTCCTCACGCTTCGCTTCGACGACGTCGAGATGCGCCAGCAGGAGCAACGGACGTTTCGAGCCCATGCCGCGGTAGCGCACGACGAGGTTTCCCTTGCGAGGGTTCGGCCCGAGCACGTGGATGTCGGCGTCGGGGAAACCGGCCGCTTTGAATCGCGCAGCCATCGCCTCGGCGGCGACCGTCGTGCTGCCGACCGAGTCGGTTGTATTGATCTCGACGAGCTGCTTGAAGATGTCGCGCGCTCGCGTCTGATGCGGGTTCGTCTGCGCCGAGAGCGCGACGCTGAAGACAAAGACAACAAGAGTGGTTGTTCGCATGCGACAGGGATGGGCCGCCTGAAGGCGGCCCCTACTTAGGAAATTCGGAACACGCGGCGACGTCGGAGCCCCAATATTCGATGCACTTGGCGCGGTCCATCGGGCCCTTGCCGACCACCTTCGCAAACAGGAAATCCGCAACCTGATCGATCTCGCGAGCCTGCAGCGTCGCCGCCGGATCGGGCAGCGCGCCCAGCTTCTGCAGATCGGCCTGCTTCATGCCGTAGCAGCGGCCGTCGCTGTAGGCGAACTTGTCGAAGGCGGGCATGCTCTTGCCGGGAATGCCGCACTTGATTGCGATGATCAGCTTCTCGCGAGTGAGCTTCGTCGTCCGCAGGTTCGCGCCGTCGGGCATCTGGGTGTCCATCTTGCGCCCGTCAGCCGCCCAGCCGTGACACGCCTGACAGTCGGCCTTCGTTCTGAAGATCCGCATGCCCGCGGCGACACTTTCAGGCTCCGGGTCCTGTGCAAGCGGGGTTGCGGATCCATGTGCGCACACACCGAGCAGCGTCGCCATCGTCGTGAGCAAGAACCAGTGAGGCCACGGTCTTCTCATTACTGGAGTGTCACCGTCACGTTGCGCTTCGGAACGAACCCGACCTTCACCTTCGTCGTCTCCTTCATCGTCGCGACATCGACGACCGACACGTCGTTGGTCACCGGGTTCGCTACGTACGCGGTCTTGCCGTCCGGCGTCAGCGTGACCCAGCCCGCACCCTTGCCGGTCAGCTCGGCGCTCCCCAGCAGCTTCAGATCGGGCAGCGAATAGGAATAGAGATAGTTGTTGAGTCGACTGCAGACCACCAGCGTCTTGCCATCGGCGGTCACCGCCATCCCATGCGACGGATCGGAGCCCTGCGGCACGGTCTGTTTCCCGGGCGGCAGGTCCGGATTCTGAATGCGCCGAAGCTCCTTCCGGGTCGCGAAGTCGACGACGGCAAAGCCGTTGAAACCGGTGAGCTGCGTGAAGATCCACTTGGTCGAGCCATCGGGGTTCGTGTTGAACGTCATCGGACGAATCCCGAGGTCCATCTCGATCGTCCACGCCGGCTCGTTGGTGTTGGCATCGATCACGTTGATCGTCTTGCCGGCGATCGATCCCGCCACTACATACTTGCCGTCGGGGGTGACGTAGGCGTTGTGGATCGTCCCCTTCGTCGGGACGTTCTTGACCCGCGTACGCGCCGCCGTGTCGATCACGTCGACGCCGCCGGGTTCCTGGATGATCCCGACGTAGACATATCGACCGTCCTTGCCGACGGCCATGTTGTTCGGGTGACCGCTGAGCGGAACCTTCGCGAGGACCTTCAGCGTCTTCGCGTCGACGATGTCGAGCGTGCTTTCCGCTTCATCGCTCACATAGATCTTCGAGCCATCGGGCGCAGCGCCTGCACCGTGACCGGCTTCGATGCCGGTGATCTCCCCCACCACCTTGTTGCTGGCGGGATCGATGACCGACACATTGTCGCCGGCGCTGTTGGTCTGGATGATACGGACCTTGTGCTGCTGAGCGGAGAGCGACGCAGCGCACACCGCGAGCACG
>DATFRP010000102.1:0-36949 GCA_035263125.1 Vicinamibacterales bacterium | reverse complement strand
GCCGCTCCCGGCACTGCGTACGGCGAGCGTCGCCCTGCGCAATCCGGCGAACTGGAACCGCGCGGTCCCGCTCAGCTACGAGCAGTTCCGCTACAGCTTCGCGAACGCGGTCGGTGAGGACGAGGCGAAGGAACTGTACCTCGGCTATTCCCTCCCCGGCGCCGGCGAACCGCTCTTCCAGGCGGCGTCCGCGAACCTAAATCCGTGGTCAGAGGCGCAGGTCGACTCGATGAACCCAGAGCGGGGCCCGATGCTGATCATCTCGGCCGACTCGGACCATACAGTCCCTTGGGCAATCGCGAACGCGTCCTTCAAGAAGCAGAAGCGCAACCAGGGCGTGACCGAGATCGTCAAGATGCCTGGCCGCGGGCACGCGCTGACGATCGACGCCGGCTGGCGGGAGGTCGCCGAGAAGGCGCTCGAGTTCGTGAAGCGGTTTACGGCAGGGCAACGGAAGGTCGCGTGAATCCGGCCACTTCGTGCGGACGTGACCGCGACCGCAAGGCGTCGGCATCAGCGGCCGTGTGATGGTAGGCGAGCAGGAGTAGCCGAGAGGCGCACCAGCGTGTCACGTTCCCGCACGATGATCGGCTCGAATCCGCGTGCGTCGTACATGGCGCGCGGCCCGCGGAAATGGCCTGCGTCGCTCTCTTCCGGTGCGTTGTGAGGGTACGCCTCGATCCACGCGGCACCGCGGGCGGAAGCATCCGCGATCACCCGGTCGAGCAGTGCCGACGCGATCCCGTGCCGTCGGAACGGCGGGGCGATGACGAAGCACGAGACTCCGATGACCGACGTCGCCTTGGGTCCGTCGGGATCGACATTGCGGTAGAGGCCGTAATCGGAGCGCAGCGAGGCATTGACCCACCCAACGACTCGACCCTCGACATACGCGAGATACCCGAAGGTCGTGCCTCCCCGAAGCCGCTTGGCGACGTCCGCGCGTCTCTCGCGCCATGCGCGCTCGGGATGTTCGGGCGTCGCGGGCACATGGGGTTCGAGGCAATAGCATGAGGCCCAATCGGGGTTGCCGGCGAAGCCGTCATGATCGAAGAACCGGAGCCAGGCATCGATCCGGTCCGCGGTTACCGGATGCACTGTGATGTCGGCGATCTCAGGCAGCCGTTCGATGTCCCCGGTCAGCCGCGCTGTCGCATCGGCGTAGTTGCGTGCGTAGTTCCGAATCGCTTCCTCGGGGTACGACCAGGTGTGGCGCTCCTGTGCGTGCGCCACGAAAGCGTCGACGATGGCGTCGGCGTCGTCGGACTCGATCAGCGCGTCACATCCGAAGCATTTGACCTTCACACCTACACCTAACACCTACACCTAACACTTGACACTTCGACCTGGGACCTTTGACCTCACCTTTGACATTTGCCCTTTGCCCTTTGACCTACGGCGGACACTACGTCCGCTTCGGTGCGGCGATGTTCTTGTCCAACCAATCACGCAGCACCGCGAACACCTCGTGATTGTTCCTCTCCATGAGCATCAAGTTGCCATTGCCCGTGATCCCGTGATCGCGCAGGCGCAGCATCTCGACCTTGCACCCGACCTGCTTGAGGAACTCGACGTTTGCGACCGGTGAGCCGCCTGCACCGAATTCGCTCGTGAGCCACGCGATCGGAATGCCTGTCAGGTTCTTCCATTTGCGCACCGGCTCCGACTGCAGCTTGAAGGGGGACGCGATCGGGCGCGGTGAATCGGACGGGGGAGTGCGATCGACGAGCATGAACTGCTTCACGTCGGTCACTGGCGGGTCGTAGGTCATCGGGCTCGCGGTCAATCCCCAGCGAAGCTGGCGCTCGAAGGGGTTGCCGTTGATCTCCATACAGACGATGCCCTTCACGAGAGCCGGCCGGCGATCGGCGACGCCCCATGCGAAGAAGCCTCCGAACGCATGCCCGTGAAGAATGCACGGGCCGATCCGATCGACCAGTTCGACGCCGCCCGGCCAGACGAGATCGCTGTGAAAGGCTTCGTCCGACGTGTTGCCTGATTCGCACGCCATGAACTGGTTGATGTACGGATCCTCCATACCGCCCGGGCCCGGCCACTGCCCGGTCTTGAAGACGTTGGTCGCTTCGAGCAGCGGCTCGTACGGCGGCACGTTTGGAAGATGGCCCGGACCGAGTGCGTCGGGGTGGTACGGCGATCGGCCGTAGCTCGGACGATCGAGCCAGTACACCGCATAGCCCGCTTGAACGAAGTAGTGGACCCAGCCGGGACGACGACCGAGGCCCATCATGTGCGTGCCCTGACCGCCGCCGCCGTGCACCATCACGATCGGGTACGGGTAGCGCTGCGCAGCGGGAATCATGTACTGCACGAACATCTGACCCTGCGGGATCGCGCCGTAGGGCATCGTCTTCCGTTTGATGCCGACGAAGAAGCCGCCTTGATCGGCAAGACGCACCGCCATCGATTCGGTGTTGCGTGCGATCTCGACGTCGCGCGCGGCTTGCGGCACGCGCTGCGAAGCAGCAGTCGGAGGCGGGCTGCTGGTACCTGATTCGATCGATCGCAGCCACTCGAGGACCGGCTGCAGCGCCTCGCGGTTGTTCTTTTCCATCATCACCATCGGTCCGTTGCCGCGGATGCCGCGGCCGGCAAGCGCGATCGACTCGACGGTGCAACCTGATTGACGCAGGAGATCGACCGCCTTCGGATCGTTGCTCGTCGACGCGTCGGCGCTGACGATCGCAATCGGGATCGTTCGCAGATCGGCGAGACGTTGACCCTGCAGCGACTGCGGCGGCTGCTCGACGGTGACGATGGCCTTGACGAGCGACGGGCGTGCTCGAGCCGTGACATACGCGAACGTCGCTCCGTCGCCGTGCGTGATCAGAATCGACGGGCCGATGTCGTCGAGCAGTATCGCGCCGCGAGATCGCCACAGGTTCTGCGTGATCTCGTTGTTGGCCATCGGCTGGCCCATTGCGGCGGCCACCTGCGCGATTGCCGGATCGTTCTCGTCGCCGGTGCCCGGCCACTGCGTGTGAGCCGCACTCGTGTGTCCGATGGTTTGCGCGACGCGCACGAATGTCGGCGCCTGCGCATCGTAGAGGCCATGCACCCACGGATGATGCGGATTGCGACCCTGGCCCGGGCGATCGATCACGTAGACCTTGTAGCCCTCCTCGATGAGGAGCGAGGCCCAGCCTCGACGTCCATCAGGTGTGCTGAGCCAATCGGAGCCCTGGCCGTACCCGCCGTGGAACAGAACGACTGAGTAGGGGTGCCGCACCTGAGACGGGATCCAATGCTCGACATACATCTGGCTCCCGTTGATCAACGTGCCGCGCGCCAGCATCACGCGCTCGACGCCGTACCAGTAGTAGCTCCACTCGGCGATGTCGAGGATGGCACCACCAGTCGATGGGGAGGGCAGGGTCCGCGCGACGCCTTGCGCGCCGAGATGTGCCGCGCTGCCGATCAGCGCGCCCGCCGTCACCACTCCGAACTCGCGCCGCGTGAGATCGCCAGGCCGTTGGTGGGCAGCCATCGCTGCTTATGCGGGTGCGTCGCGACGGACGAGCCGGTGGTATTCGACGAGGAGCGTCGTCCGCCACCGCACAATCATGCCGAACGCCAGGACGAAGAAGAGCCCCGCGGTCTGCTGCACCGTGATGATCGCGCTCACATATTCCCGAAGCGCCAATCGCACGGCGGCAAGGGCGAGCAGGACGATGATGAACCACTTGGGGCGGCGCATCATCACACGGCTCCCCTCGCGCGTGAGCTGCGGGGAAGACACGAGCGGATATGCGAATACCGCGGCGCCGAGCAAAAACGCCCCGATGCCCCAGAGCCACGGGATGCGGAATGCGGGCACCACGAACATGGAAAACCCGGTGCTCATCCCGAGCGGCGGGATGACCAGGCTCTTGATCGACACGGCACGCCGCGACTCATGAATACGCCAGACCAGCACGGCCAGCGCGCCGAGCACGGCTGCGCCCATTGAGGTGATTGGAAGGTCAGCCACGAAGTTACGTCCATTGTGGCCGATCCACCGGGTCGGCCACAAAGATCGCGGAGTTTTGGCCACGAAGATCACAAAGATCATGGGCCACGGAGATCACGAAGATCACGGCGATCCACGCGATTCCTCCGTTGCTCAACTTCGTGATCTTCGTGATCTCCGTGGCCCAGTTTCTCCGTTCCTCCGCTTGCCTTACTTCGTGATCTTCGTGATCTCCGTGGCCAGTTTCTCCGTTCCTCCGCTTGCCTTGTGACCTTTGTGGCTCAGCTTGGGTTGTCACATCCGAACCCAACCAGTACATCGCCCGTGTTCGCTTCGTGGCCGGCCTTCGTTACCAAAACAGAGGGAGATTTCCTGTGCAGGTCATCGAACACTTCCGACCGGGGGTCGTCATTCTCGAGCCGCGGGGACGGATCACGGTGGAAACGGAGAATGATCTCCGCGAAGCCGTTCGCCGGCAGATCGAGGCAGGACGAAAGCAACTGGTGCTCGACCTGACGTGCGTGCCGTACATCGACAGCTGCGGCCTCGGACGGATCGTGCAAGGGTACGTGTCCGCCCGGAACGCCGGCGGCGATCTCAAGCTGATGAACGTGACCGGTCGCAACAAGCAGTTGCTGACCGTCACCCGTTTGCTGTTTGTGTTTGAGATCTACGAACCCAGCGAGGTCGGACAGTACTGATTCCTACGCTCTGTACGTATCCGGCCTCCAGGTGGCGACCGCCTTCTTGATCGCGTCAGGCGAGAGGCGTTCCTCGGCGGCTCGTCTCGCCAACGCGGCGAACTCGGCATCGGATGCGAACCGCAGGCCGATGATCTGCTTCACTGTGAGCCGGCTGTCCAGCAGCGTGCCAGTCAGGACATAGTGCCGAAGCTGCTCCTCAGCGCGAATCGCGCGATCCTGCGCCTTGAGCGCGAACGAACGACAGAATACGTACAACAGCGTGCTCGCGATACTGAGCGCCACGATCAGGGACGCGCTGTACAGCCCCGGTGTGCCGACGGACCTCACCAGGTTGACGATCGACCCTATGAGCGTGGCGAGGATCAGTAACCCGAGCACCAGGTGGTACATCGGCACCAACTGGCGGTGCGTGGCATAAGTCTGCTCGGACATGCGGCGGCTCCTTCGCTCTCGTGAAGACTGATCAGTATAGGCATGGCGCTGGCGGGGCAGTAAGATCGGGCCCTTCTCAGCGAAGGAGACGCATCGTGTCGATGGAGCTCGGACTCAAAGGCAGGACGGCGGTCATCACAGGCGGCAGCAAGGGAATCGGTCGCGCGATCGCCAGGGGGCTTGCGGCGGAAGGGGTCAACCTCGTTCTGATCGCGAGAGGCAAGGAACAACTCGAAGCGACCGCGGCGAAGATTCATCAGGACACCGGCGTGCGCGTGCTGCCAGTCAGTGCCGACATCACCAAGGCGGATCAGATTGATGCCAGCGCTGTTGCCGCCAAAGATGCCTTCGGCGCGGTCCACATCGTCGTCAACAACGCGGGCGGGCCGATGCGTCGGATGGACCGTCAGATCCTGTGGCCCGATGAGGATTGGATCTCCGATCTCGACAACAAGATTCTCGGGGCCCTTCGCGTCACGCGTGCATTCCTGCCGTTGATTCCGGGCGACGGATCCGGCCGGATCATCAACATCAGCGGTACCGCGTCGACGATCGTGTGGGCGCCGGCGCTGACCCATGGCCTCAACAACGCGGCCATGAACCAGGCGACCGGTTACCTGGCCACGGACCTCGCAGGTCAGCAGATCACCGTCAACACGATCGTGCCGGGGCTGGTCGGGACCGAAGGTCGTGAGGCCTGGGCCGAGAACATGGCGAAGCAGCAGAACGTGACGAAGGCCGAGTTCGTCGCAGGCTTCTGCAAGCGGATGGGGATCCTGGCGGGCCGATGGGCGACGATGGACGAAGTTGCGGACACCGTCGCGTTCGTGGCGTCCGACCGTGGACGGTACTTCAACGGCGCAAAGATCATCCTCGACGGCGGTCTGAACGTGAACGCAAGGCCGGCGTAGGTCTCCAAACTCAAAACGCAACACTCGACACTCGACACGCTGACTCAAAACTCAAAAAGCAAACTCAAAACTCAAAAACGCAAGCCTTGAAGAGCCGCGCTGGTTTTCGAGTTCTGAATTTTGAGTTTTGAGTTGTTCCCCGTCCCCGGAATTTGTACGACACACGACGGTCCTGTAATCGGGGCCCGTGGAGCGATCGCGCGATCCCTTCGGAGGAGTGCGCGTTTTTTGCCTGAATTGCTCCGGTTTCGACGGATTCTCTCCCCGCGTGCACCGTCTCGACTCACCGGCACGAAGCTGGCACGTTTACCGCCGCTCGGGTCATGGATCCTGCAGTTGCCCGTCCCCCGGCTTCCGCACCGGTCACATTTGAAGACGGCTTTGGCCAGCGCCGTCACGCTATCAGTGTGGCTCACGAGCCGCTCGAGGTGCTCGCGTTTCGTGAGGAGCTGACCTCGGTCTGGTCGTTCGAATTCGCCCTTCGCGAGCGGGTCGGCCGTTTCTCCAGTTTCCAGTCGGAGCACTTCGCCTGTGTCCGCGCCGTCGAGCGCCTGGGCAAGGATGGCGCCACGCTGGCGCTCATCTCGGATCACGTCCAGGGGATCCGGCTTTCCGAGATCCTGGCGCTTGCAGAGACGCGTCTGCCGCCGGTCGACACGAATGCGGCGCTCTGTCTCATTCGTCAGCTGGTCAGCGCTGTCGCGCAACTGCACAAGAAACCGGAACTGTGGCACGGCGCGATCGCGCCCGAACGAATCATCGTGACGCCAAACGCGCGCGTCGTGATCGTCGAGCACGTGCTGGGTGCCGCGATTGAGCAGCTGCGCTATCCCTGCGAGCAGTACTGGAAAGAGCTTCGTGTCGCGATGCCCAAGAACGGCACGGGGCCGCAGTTCGATCGCCGTACGGACATCACGCAGGTCGGTGCTGTGGCCTTGGCGCTGCTCATCGGCCGCGCGATCGCGGTCGACGAGTACCCGATGCGCATCGGCGAGATGATCGATGGCACCTTGGCGCTCAGCGGGAGTGGCAACATGGAGCCGTTGCCGGCGCCGCTGCGCGAGTGGCTGACGCGATCGCTTCAACTCGAGCCGCGCAACCCGTTTCCGTCCGCCGTCGAGGCACGGGCGGAGCTCGATCGCGTGTTGTACTACAGCGATCCGCTTGGCGAAGTCGCGGCGCTCGAGTCGTTCTTGAAGCGGCATCAGGCGAGCGCCGGGACTGAACCGGTGAAAGCGGGCGCGGCGTCGAGCGCGGCATTGCCGCCGCGGCCTGCGGCCGTGCCGCCGCGGCCTGCGGGCGCGCCCCGTCCGACCTCGCCGGCTCCCGCAGCGGCTTCAGCTCCGCCCTCCTCTTCGTCGTTCGGAGTGAGCCCCGCGCCGGCGACGCCGTTCATGACGCAGCCGCCGCGCGCCACGACCCCGCCGGCGCAGACGGTCACGACGCCGTATAACGTCACGACGCCATTGGCGGCTGCGACGTCGCGCACGCCTGCGACGCCCAATGCGGCTGCGACGCCGTATACGAGTCCGGCGCCCTATACGCGTGTGACGCCGCCCGTGACGACACCTGTCGCAGCGCCGGCACCGTCGGTGGCGCCGCATCGCCTCATGCCCCAATCCGATCCCCCTGCTTCGACAGCGACATCGCCTGTTCGAGAGGAGGAGCATTCGTTCGATTTCAACGAGTCAGAGGAGGTCGACAGCGATATGGAGAAGAGCGCAGGAATGCCACGCAGTCGATTGATTGCTGCGGCGGTCGTGCTCATTGCGCTGACTTCGGGCGTCACGATCGCGGGGCGCAAGTTCTTCATGGCGGCCGAGCAACCCGCGGCGACGGGGACATTGGCCGTGCAGACCAATCCTCCCGGCGTCCCGGTCGTGATCGACGGCAAACAGCGCGGCGCCACGCCGTTGAGCGTTGCGCTCGAGCCGGGGCAACACTCGCTCGAGCTCGTGACCGAAGGCGACGTGCGATCGGTCCCGATCACGATCACGCCCGGCGGACAGGTCTCACAGTTCATCGAGCTTCCACACACGCCGTCGGCGTTCGGCGAGTTGCAGATTCGCACCGACCCCGCCGGCGCGCAGGTCTCGCTCGACGGACGCACGCTCGGAAAGAGCCCGCTGACCGCCGAGGGGCTCGCACCCGGCCAGCACACGGTGGTGCTCGAGAACGAGCTCGGTGCGGTGACGCAGAAGGTGAACATCGAAGCCGGCGCGACCGCATCGCTCATGGTGCCGCTCACCGCTTCGCGCGGCGCGGGTGTGTCCGGGTGGATCGCCGTGAATGCCGCAGTCGATGTACAGCTCTATGAGAACCAGCGTCTGCTCGGCAGCAGCCAGACCGATCGCATCATGGTGCCGGTCGGGCGTCACGACCTCGAGATCGTGAACGAGACGCTCGGCTTCAAGGTGTCGCGTGTCGTCAACGTGTTGCCGGGTCAGGTAGCAACGCTGAAGGTCGACATACCGAAGGCTGCTGTGGCGCTCAACGCCGTCCCATGGGCCGAGGCCTGGGTCGACGGCGAACGCATCGGTGAAACACCGATCGGCAGCGTCCCGTTGACGATCGGTCCTCATGAAGTCGTCTTCCGTCATCCCGAGCTCGGCGAGAAGCGGGTGGTGACGACCGTAACGCTCGGAACGCCTGCGAAGGTCACGGTTGACATGACGAAGAAGTAGCCATGCCGATCAATCGTTGCGTGGTGGTCTGCGCGGTCGCGGCTGTCCTGCTGCTCGCGCCGCGCGTCCACGCGCAGGAATCGCTCGAGGCCGCGCGTCAACTCTACGGGTCGGCGGAATACGACCTCGCGCTCGCGATGTTGAACAACCTGATGATGACGACCGGTAACAGCCGGGAGGATCGCCGGTCGATCGCGCTCTATCGCACGTTGTGTCTACTGGCGACGAACCGGCGCGCCGAGGCGGATAAGGCGATCGAACTGCTCGTGACGCAGGACCCACTCTTTCATCCGCCCGTCGATGACGTCCCGCCGCGTATGCGGACAGTGATCGCGGACGCGCGGAAGCGAGTGCTGCCGGTGATCCTCGCGCAGAAGTACGCGGACTCCAAAGCCGCCTACGACCGCAACGACTTCACAGTTGCGTTGGTCGGCTTCAAAGAAATGCTCGACGGGCTGGGCGATCCCGACATCGCAGCGGCCGCATCGCAGTCGCCACTCTCGGACATGAAGACTCTGGCGGTCGGTTTCTACGAGCTCAGCTCGAAAGCGGCGAAAGCGCTGGCGGCACCAGCGCCCCCGCCGCCGGCTGCGCGCGTAGAGGTGCCTCCTCCAGTGCCGGCGGTGCCGCAACGGCCGAAGCTTTACAGCGTGGAGGATCGCAACGTCGTACCTCCGCAGCCGCTCAGACAACAGATCCCGACGTATCCGGGGAAGATCACGGTACCGAAGGTCGGTGTGCTCGAGCTTGTGATCGACGTCAGCGGTGCGGTCGAATCTGCGGTGATGCGTGTACCAGTGAACCCGGCATACGATCGTATGGCGACGACTGCCGCTCGCACCTGGCAATACCAACCTGCAACCGTGGACGGTATGGCAGTACGTTTTCTGAAACGCATACAGATTTCGCTGGTTCCGTCGCGTCAGTAAAAACTGCAGGGCATAATCGCCAGGACCGTTAAGAAATCATCCGCGTTTACTAATTTGCGCGGACACATTCCCTGAGGATTTCTCCGAGAATCCTTCGTTGTCCTCACGAGCTCACGGTCGAGTTCTTGCAGGGTGAAAACCCTAGGGACACGCAACCCTCCCAGGCGCCTCCCATCACAACACGCTATGACCCAGGGCATTCGTAGGTATGCGCGAAGTGTCTGTTTTGTAGCGATGGGTTGGCTGTTTACCCAGCCAGCATTTGCCGATTCGCTGAACCTCGCCTGGGACGCCAACGTGGAGCCTGTCTCCGGCTATGCCGTCTACGTTGGCGTGACGTCTGGCACCTATACGCAACGCTTCGATGTCGGTGGTGCAACGTCGTTCACGTTCTCGAATGCCACGGCTGGTCAACGATATTGCTTCGCAGTCACCGCGTATAGTTCGGCGGGTGAAAGTGCGAAGTCGGCGGAGGTCTGCGGCGCCGGCAACCAGTACCCCGTGCTCTCCAATCCGGGGACGCAGTCGGCCACAGTCGGTCAGTCGACATCGTTGCAGTTGGTCGGCAGCGATCCCGATGGTCAAGCAGTGACCTTCTCGGCGACGAATCTTCCCGCCGGTCTCACGTTGAGTGCGAGCACCGGATTCATCTCTGGCACTGGCACCACTGCCGGTACCTTCTCAGTGACCGCGAGGGTGTCCGACGGGATCCTGACCGCTTCGCAGGCATTCAACTGGACGATGGCTGCCGCGCCCGCACCACCACCTCCGACTGTGCCGTCGCCTGATACGACGGCTCCGAGCGTCAGCATCATGACGCCTACGACTGGATCGAGCTTCACGAGCACCTCATCAGCGATCTCGCTCGCAGGCACCGGCGCAGATAACGTCGGTGTGACGCAAGTAAGTTGGGTCAACGATCGCGGTGGAAACGGGATGGCGTCCGGAACGGCGAACTGGTCGGTAGGGTCGGTCGCGCTCCAGGGCGGCACGAACAACATCACGGTCAGCGCCCGCGATGCCGCCGGCAACATCGGGACGGATGTGCTGTCGGTGACGTACACGCCGCCGGTCGCGTCGACGTCGGTCGTCCTCTCTGCTCAGATTGGAAGAGACTCGTTCAGGTGGAAGAGATACGTGTCTCTTTCCTGGACGAAGGCTCCGTGGTCGGGCGTGTACGTCTACCGCAACGGTTCGCGGATAACGAGAACCCCGAACGATGGGTCCTTCTCGGATTCGATTCGGAGCTCAGGGACCTATAACTACAAAATCTGCGACCCGAACGGTACCGTCTGCTCAAACACGGTGACCGTCTACTGGTGATGCCGGCGGGCCTGAGGACCCGCCTCACCTGCGCGAGAATCGAGCCACCGCGTGAGGCGTACGCGCTGGCAGGACCGTTGCTCCTTCGTTCATAATCGGAGTCACGTGTTCCCCTGGGGTGACACCTCGGGGGCGCGTGCTGTCGAGGGCGGAGGACGTCATGCAAGCCCATCCCTGGTTCAAATCTGGCGCAATACTGTTGGTTTTGGCGGTCGCGATGCCCGTGTACGCGGGCGATGGGCAGCACCAAGGGTCTCGATCCGGTTCAAACGCGACGTCGCAGGGGACGGCACCGGTCCAACAAGGCGTGCGGCCGGTCATCGTTCGCGACGTTCGAGTGCCGCAACCCAGACCAACGGTCAGCCCGTACGCGCAGACGCCGCGGCCCTTCCTTCCCGATATCATCAGCCGGCCGTTTCAGTCTCAGTATCCATCCTCGTACTCGTCGCAGTCTCCGTATCGGTCGTCCTATCCCTCGTCCGTGATGACCAACGGTCGACGGTACTATTCACACGCGCAGCGCCCTGGATACGCGGTGGTGTATCCCTATCCCTACATTTATCCCTTCGCGTACGACGCGCAGGTGTACGGGTCGCCGTTTGCGCCGTCAGTGCCGTACGCCGAGCCGATTCTGCCGCCGGCGCCCAATACGTACTCCAACGTTGAAGCGGTGATACCCGGAAGACCCAACGTGGGATCGATCACGTGCGACACCGATCAAAACGCTGCGGTTCCCTGTGGCGGCGTGAGCTTCGACGTGGCACCGCCCGACGCGCAGATCTCGGTGGATGGTGTCGTGGTCGGAACGGTCTTTACGTTTCTGCCGACGCAGACCCCGCTCGCCTTGTCGCCCGGGGTGCATTACATCGAGGTACGGATGCCGGGCTTCCGCACGTCGCAGTTCGACGTGACGATCAACCCTGGAGAAGTGACGACCTATCAGGGAGCGCTCGAGCCGCTGCGAACCCGGTGACGCGCGAGGATGTACCCAGGCGCATTGACGCGGGCCTCTGCGAATCGTGCGCGCACGCGCAGATCGTGACGAGCTCGCGTCAGTCGGTGTTTTATCTCTGCCAACTCTCCGCCACGAACCCGAAGTTTGCGAAATACCCGCGGCTGCCGGTGCGGGAGTGCGAGGGTTATGCGGATCAAAGGTCAAAGGTCAAAAGTCAAAGGTTAAAGGTGGAAGGTCAACGGTGACTCCACGTACCCTCTGACCCGGGTTCGCCGATCTCACCAGATTCGCTCGGCATTGATCGAAACTGCGCCGGAGCTTAACATCCAGCAATATCGGCGCGATTCTCCCGCCGTGGTGAGACTGCGGCGCTGGTGCATCTTCGGGGGACAAATGATGAAGGTTCTAGCGTGTGCCTGCGCGCTCATCGCGATCGTCTCGCTCGAGGTTCCCGCGCAAACGCCGCCGTCAGCCTCGCTGGCTGCGCTTTCGACGCAGCCGTCGATGAACGTCTTTCGCCGCTTCGCTACTGACCGCGCGAAGATGATCGGTTTTTACGGCGACGTGCTCGGGCTGAAACAGCTGCCGTCGATCAAGCTCGGAAACGGCGAGATGATTCTGTTTCAGATCGGGACGGGTCAGGTCAAGCTGCAGGCGACCGCGGCCGCCTCCGAATACCCATCCGGTCCGATTCGCGAGGTCAGCGGCCTGCGCGTGTTCACGTTCTTCTATCCTGACGAAGCGACGGTCACTGCACGCTTCGTGCAACATGGCTATGAGGCGCCGCGGTTTCAAGCAGCGCGCAACGGCAGACGAGTCGCCATGGTGCTCGATCCGGAGAACCAGTGGGTCGAGCTCGTGATTGCACCTGGCGCCCCGCCGTCGACGTACGAGGCGCTTGAAGTCGGGTTGACCGTCACCGATCTCGAGAAGAGCCGCGCCTTCTATCGCGAATTCGTCGGCCTCGAAGAACTGCCGCCCGTCGACGACCCGATCCTCGGAACCACGAAGTATCCGTTCCGCCACGGCACGACGACGATCAACGTATGGAGCTTCGGCAAGACCGCCAGGGCGAACACGAGAAGCGCCGGCATTCAGTACGTCGTGTCGAATGTGGAAGCCGTGGATACGAAGGCGAAAGCGAGCGCTGTGAAGATCGACACGCCGCTGGGCAACTTCAGCGCCGGTCTGCGGACGATCTGGCTGTCGGATCCGGATGGTGTGACCAACTACTTCGCGCAGATCATTCGTAATGGCGGCGCGTCTGCGACGCGCTGAAGGAATCAGGATTCCTTAGTTCTTTGTCGCGGACCATGGCATGGCGGCGCCGCTGCCGCCCTTGACCGTTCCTTCCATCGCGCTACCGTTCACCTTGCCGGTGAACTCGCGCTGACCGGCGGTGAACGTGATCTCGTCGCCGCGCAGCTTGCCTTTCACCTCGGTCGTCTGCCCACCAGCGACGAGGGTCCCTGTCAGCATCTGATAGGTTTGCGTCAGCGTCAGCTGTCCCTGCTGGAGCCGCCAACTGCCACCGACCTTTGCCGGGACGATGTAGAGAATCGCGGTGCACCAGCTCGCGCAGTCGTCCAGCGTAACCGTCTGATCCGGAGGCCACTCTTCGATGTAGAACGTGTTCGACACGATGCGCGAACCTGGGCGGAGCTCGAGGAATTTCGGGCGCAGCTGCAGCAGGTTGCTCGGGAGCAGGAAGAGCGCGAGTACGTTGGCCTTCGAGAAGTCGGCGAGGTACATGTCTCCCTGCACGAACTGCGCTTTCTCGGCGACACCGGCGCTGGCGGCGATCCGCTTCGACAGCGCCACCATGTCCGGGTTGTACTCGACGCCGAGGCTCTGCGCGCCGCGTTTGGCAGCGGCGATGACGTTGCGGCCGTCGCCTGATCCGAGATCGACGACGAAATCCTGCGGCGTGACGTGCGCCAGATCGAGCATCTTCTCGACCATCTCCGTCGGCGTCGGCACCCAGACGACGTCCTTGCCCGCCTGTCCGACTTCAGGCTGAAACGGTTTGTCCTGCGCGACCGCGCGGCCTGCCGTCATCGTGACGACGAGCAGCAGCGCGCAGGTCCGCGTCCGCGTTCCCACCAGTGTTCTCATAGCGTCCTCGAGTCAGCGGGCGAGACGAAGCCCCTTGAATCGCTTGCGGGTGGCACGTCTCCGAAGCCACCATGCGCCGGCGCTGGAGCCGACGAGCGCGGTTGCCACGACGTAATACATCAACGTCATCGCCGCCAGCACCACTGCCGCGCGCGCGCCAGTCAGCCACGTGATGACGCTCGCGGTCGGCAGCAGCAGCGCGAGATCGACGAAGGCCGCCATCAGGTGCGACCGCGAAATCCGGAATCGCGCCGAGGCTACCAACCCAAGCCGCAGTCGGCCCGGCGCCGCGTGTGCCTGCGGATGCTGCGGTTCGTCCTCGTCGGGGAACAGTCTCAGGAATTCGTCGAGGGATGATTCGACGGGCACGCCAACCGTCTCTGCGTAGGCTCTGAAGAACGCCCGGCGATAGAGGCCCATCGGCCATCGCGAGAGGTCGCCGCGTTCGAGCGCCGCGTAGAGCGATTCGTTCACTTTGGTTTTGGCTGCGATCGTCCCGAGCCCGATGCCGCGACGCTCGCGGGCGTCCTTGAGTCGAGCGCAGTACGCAGCCCGTGCGAGTGCCGCCGAGGCTTCGCGCTGTGCTCGATCCGGGACGGAGGCGAGCGCACGGCGCGCGGCGCGTCCCGCGTCCGCATCGGCCTGCGCGGGCAGAGTCTTCTCCGTCAGAGCTTTCATGCTGAAGTGTTGTGCGGGGGTGATCGGATCTTACTCGCAATCGCCCGCGATCGCTCAACGTCAAGCAGAGCTTTTTTTGGTCGAGAGAGTGTGGGAGGTAGCGGAGGGCGCGGAGACGACGATCAACGCAGAGATCGCCGAGGAGCGGGGATCGCGGAGGCGATCGGTGCCTTCCGATCAAATGAAAAGGCCGTCCCATTCGGAGCACGGGAGACAAGGCGACCGCTCTCCACACGGATGCTCCGGGCTGTGAGAAGAGGGCAGCCTTTGACCCCAAGAGTACAAGCGATCTCCGTACTCCCGCGATCTCTGCGTTGATCGTCGTCTCCACGCCCTCCGCCTCCCCTGCACCGGGGGGCAGACTTCACAGCCGTGACGGCGCTAGAATGGGCCGCTTAGATCAAGGGGTCGTGGCGTGCCACCGAGACGACCGCCGATGGGAGGGACGATGTTGAGGTCGACAATCAGACGCCTGGTATTCGCGATCATGGCGGCTGTACTCGGAGCAGTCGCCGTCGCGGCTCAGGCACCTCAGCCCCAGAGTGCGCCGCCCGACGCGAAGGTGAGCGCCCTGGCACCGTCCAATCTGGCCAAGCCGAGGCAAAAGGCCCCATTCGATCTCACGGGAAACTGGTTCATCGACAACAGTCCCGGCATTCAGGGGTGGCTCTTCGGCCCCGCCGCGATCCCCAAGCTCAAACCCGAGGCGCAGAAGCATCGTGATGCCTACGTGAAAGCGATCGCCGAAGGCAAGGTCTATCGCGACGACATCGGGCAGTGCTGGCCCGCAGGCGTGCCGATTATCATGACGCGCGTGTGGCCGATCGCGATGATCCAGCTGCCGACGGCGATCTATATGGTCAGCGAGTTCATGAACAGTCTTCGCGTGGTGTATCTGGATGGCCGCACGCACACCGACCCCGATATCGTGGTGCGGACCTTCAACGGTGAATCGATCGGGCGCTGGGACGGCGACACGCTCGTCGTCGAGACGAAGAACTTCACGAATGATCCGCACCACTGGATCGATCAGGGCGTGCCTGCGAGCGACGAACTGAAGATCATCGAGCGCATCCGCATGATCAACAACGGGCGGACGCTCGAGATCAACATGACGCTGACCGACCCGAAGAACTGGGAAGGCGAGTGGACCGGCACGCGCCGCTGGAACCGCGTCGATGACATCGATCTCGAGGAAGTCGAGTGTCTGCCGGATTTGAACGAGCATCTGCAAAGCACGTCGTCGAAGGTCCACGTCAGGTAGGAGGAGAGATGAAGAAGCTGTTGATCGGATGTGCGGGCGTGCTGCTGTTCACATCCGTCGTGCCGGTGCTGGCGCATCATTCACCGGCGGCCTTCGATCGCACGAAGGAAGTGAAGCTGGTGGGCACCGTGAAGGAGTTCCGGTGGCAGAATCCGCACACGTGGATCGAGGTCCTCGTGCCGGACGAGAAGGGCAAGGACGTGCTGTGGGGCGTCGAGCTCACGAGCCCGACGTATCTGATTCGCGCCGGATGGAAGTCGAACATCATCAAGCCTGGCGACAAGGTGACGGTTGTCGTGAACCCGGTGCGCAGCGGTGAGCCCTCCGGCATCTTCAAGTCGCTGACGCTCGCCGATGGACGCGTGCTCACCGAACGGCCGGCGCGGCTCGGGACGCCGGACTCGAAGTAGGCCATGCGCGCAGTTACTGCCGTTGTTCTCATCGGGCTGATTGCCACGTCGTGCTCGCAGTCGCCGCAGACCCCCGCCCAGGCGGCCGCTCCCGCGGCAGCACCTGCCGCCGCTGACGAGACCGTCGGCGAAGGCAAGCAGCTCAGTGCGCTGGCGCCGGCCAATCTCACCAAGCCCCGTCCGAAGGCGCCGTTCGACGTGACCGGCAACTGGTTCATCGACGTCAGCAAGAACCCGGAAGCCTGGCGCTTCGGCCCGCCCTATCCCAAGCTCACTGCGGTCTCGCAGGTCGAGTGGGACGCGGCCAAGAAATACACTGCTCAAGGCAAGGTCTACAAAGACGACATCGGACAGTGCTGGCCGGCGGGGCTTCCGCTCATCATGACGCGCTACTGGCCGATGGCCATGGTGCAGATTCCGACGGCGGTCTACATGATCAGCGGCTTCATGAACAGCGTGCGCATCGTCTACCTCGATGGGCGCAAGCACACCGACCCCGACCTCATCGTCCGCACCTACAACGGTGAATCGATTGGAACCTGGGACGGCGACACGCTCGTCGTCGACACGATCGGCTTCCGTGGCGATCATCACTGGATGGATCAGGGCGGTGTGGCGATTCCCGCCGGCGAGAAGCTGCACATCGTCGAGCGCGTCAAGATGGCGGGCCCGCAACTCGAGATCGAGTACACGATGACCGACCAGGAACACTGGGAAGGCGAGTGGAAGAGCACCAAGCGCTTCAACCGCGTCAACGACGAGGATATCCAGGAGGTGTCGTGCCTGCCGGATCTCAACCAGCACCTGCAGAGCACGACCTCGAAGACGCAGGTCCTTAAGTAGCGGAGGCCTCTGTGACACCCCTCAGGCGCGGTACTTTCGCAGCCCTGCTCGTCGTGATCTGCGCCGCGCCATCGTTCGCGCAGGTCAACTTCGCCGGTGAATGGGCAGGTCGCTATCACGAAGATCAGCCCGATCGCGTCCCCGGCGAAGAGCCGGGCGACTTCAGCGGCCTGCCAATCAACGACGCGGCGCGGATGTTCGGCGACAGCTGGGACGTCGCGCGTCATTCAGTGCTCGAGCATCAGTGCGCCCCCTACACACTGCCGTACATGTTCTTCGGTCCGAATCAATTCCGCATCTGGAACGAGGTGCAGCCCGACACGCAGGAGCTCGTCGCGATCCGGATGTATCTCGGCACGTATCAGCAGCAGCGGACGATCTGGATGGACGGACGGCCGCATCCTCCCGAGTACGCGCCGCACACGTTCATGGGGTACTCGACCGGTGAATGGCACGGCGATACGCTGACGATCACGACGACGCACATCAAGGCCGGATACTTCCGGCGCGACGGCATGCCGGCGAGCGATCGCATCACCGTCATCGAGCATTGGATCCGCCATGGCAACCTGCTCTCGCAGGTCACGATTGCCACCGACCCGGTGTATCTGACCGAGCCGTACATTCGCAGCCAGGAGTTCGTGATGATGGACCGCGGCAACACGAACTGGCTCTACAACTGCGAATACGCGATGGAGCTGCCCAAGGACAAGAACGAAGTGCCGTATTACCTGCCGGGACAGAACCCGTGGCTCGGTGAGTTCGAAGCCAAGCACGCGATGCCGAAGGACGGCGTGCGTGGCGGCGCCGAAACGCTGCTGCCCGAGTGGAAGCCGGGCGCGCCACGCGCAACCATCAACCCCAAAGCGAACGGCGGGTTCAAGCCGGAGGATCAGCCGTCGAAGCTCGCGGCGGGCGAGGTGAAGGCCGTTCCGGTCCAGGGCAGCGTGTACATGATCGTCGGCGCGGGCGCGAACATCGCGGTTCAAGTCGGACAGGATGGCGTGCTCGTCGTCGATACCGGGTCTGCCGGTACGAGCGAGAAGGTGCTCGCGGCGATCAAGGAGCTCGCGCCCGGCAAGGAGATCCGGTGGATCATCAACACCGGCACCAAGCCCGATCACGTCGGCGGCAACGAGCAGATCTCGAGGGCCGGCCGTACGGTGAACGGCAACGTCGCCGCCATCGTCGCGCATGAAAACGCATCGGCGCAGATGATCAAGGCGAACGTGCCGGACAACGCGCGGCCGTACAACACGTACTTCGAAGAGAAGCGCGACTTCCCCTACAACAACGAGCCGGTGATGCTCTATCACGACGAGTCGGCCAATGATGACGCCGACACTATCGTGATGTTCAGACGCTCGGACGTGATCGCCACCGGCGATATCTTCTCGACCGTCAGCTATCCGGTGATAGATATCGCCAACGGCGGTTCGGTCCAGGGCATCATCGACGGACTCAACCGCGTGCTCGAGCTCGCGGTGCCGAGCAAGATGCTCGAGGAAGGCGGCACCTACATCATTCCCGGCCACGGCCGGATCTGCGACGAGCACGACGTGTCGATGTATCGCGACATGCTCGTGATCGTCAGCGCGCGGATCAAGGACATGGTCGGCAAGAAGATGACGCTCGAGCAGATCAAAGCGGCGAAGCCCACCCTCGATTACGACGGCCGCTACGGATCCGACACCGGTCCGTGGACGACGGCGATGTTCATCGAGGCGATGTACAAGGAGTTCAGCAAGTCCGCCGCGCCGACCTCGACGCGGAGCTCGCGATGAAACCGCACGACGTGGGGGCCGCGTACGTAGGGGCCGCCTTCAGGCGGCCCTTGCTCGTGTGCCTCGCGATGATGTTTCTCGTCGCGACCGGCGCACCAGCTTCTGCCCAGAGCTTTCTCAACGGCGACTGGGTCGGCCTCTTCCACGAGGATCAGCCCGAACGAGGACCCGGGCCCGACCTCGCCGATTATCTCGGGCTGCCGATCAACAACGCCGCGCGGCAGTACGCGCACAGCTGGGACGCTTCTCGCCTGACGCTCCCCGAGCATCAGTGCCGCGCGCACGTGTCGCCGTATATCTATCGAGGTCCGATCCGCGTGCGCATCACGGAGGACGTCGATCCCGATACGCGGAACGTGATCGCCATCAAGCACTTCCTCAGCACCTACGCGCAGGAACGGACGATCTGGCTCGACGGGCGTCCGCATCCGTCGCCCAATGCACCCCATACCTGGATGGGATTCTCGACCGGGCGATGGGAGGGCCGCGTGCTCCACGTCGAGACGACGCACATCAAGCAGGGATGGATTCGCCGCAACGGCGTGCCGATGAGCGCGAACGCAAAGCTGACCGAGTACTTCGTGAGGCACGGCAACATTCTCACGGTGATGACCATCACCGAGGATCCGGCCTTCCTCGAGGAGCCGTTCGTGAGGACGACCGATCTGCAGCTCGACACGAACACGCAGCCAAACGCGTATCAAGGATGGCTGGTGTGCCAGCAGGATGAGGAAGTGCCGCACGAGGCCGGCTACGTCCCGCACTACCTGCCGGGCGAGAATCCGTTCCTCGAGGAGTTCGCCGCAAAGCACGGTCTTCCGGTCGAACCCACGCGCGGTGGCGCGCAGACGGCATACCCGGAGTACGCGCAGAAGGTGAAGGCGATGCCGATCGCGAAGCGCAAGCCTGCGGCGGCCAGTAGCAGATAATGCTCAGAATGGCGACGTCATCTCTCGCGGGTCCTGTCGCCGGGTCTTCCCGCTCGTCCTCGGCGCCAAGGGATCCATCACGCGTGTCAAAAGCAGGATCACGGAGTAGGCGCCTGCGCGGCGAGCGGGGATGCCCCACCCGGCGCCACCCGCTCGTCGAGGCGATGTGTCTCTTCCAATCACATGACTAGAGGCGTTGGGGCCGTGCCCAGGTTCGTCTTCGTGATCTTCGTGTTCTCCGCGGCCTATCTCTTGGTGTTCTCCGTGGCCGGAGGCGCGCAGGGAAATCAGACTCGCACGCCATCCTCGTCTGCAGTGCAGATCGAGACGCTCCCTGTCCAGGGCAACGTCTCAGTGATCACCGGATTGGGCGGAAACGTGGTCGTGCAGGTTGGGCCGCTCGGCCCCGTCGTCGTCGACACCGGACTCTCGCAGAACAGCGACGCGCTGCTCGCTGCGATCCGGAAGCTCTCGAATCGACCGATTCGCTACATCATCAACACGCACATGCACGCCGATCACACCGGCGGCAACGAGAAGCTCGCGGCAGCCGGGCAGCCGCCATCGGGTCGCGGCGTAACGCAGGTCGGCGCCAGCACGATCGCGCGTGCGGAGATCATCGCCCACGATCTGGTGCTGCAGCGGATGAGCACTCCCGGAGGATCGGAGACGCCAGCGCCGATCGGACTGCAACCCACGGCAACCTACTCGCTGCCCGTCAAGGAGTTCTTCACCAACGGCGAGGGCATCCAGATTGTGCACGCGCCCAACGCGCACACCGACGGCGACAGCCTCGTGTTCTTCAGGCGATCGGATGTGATCGCGGCCGGTGACGTGTACTCGACCGTCAGCTATCCGGTGATCGACACCGCCCACGGCGGCAGCATCACTGGCGTGATTGCCGGCCTCAACGAACTGCTCGCGCTGGCGATCCCTGGTGAGAAGACCGAAGGCGGCACGATGATCGTCCCCGGCCACGGACGCATATCGGACGAAGCCGATCTCGTCGAGTACCGCGACATGGTCACGATCATCCGCGACCGCGTGCAGGACATGGTCAAGAGGAAGATGACGCTCGACCAGATCAAGGCGCGCAACCCCAGCATGGAATACGACGGCGAGTACGCCAGCGCACCGGGCTGGACGAAGGATCAGTTCGTCGAGGCGGTCTATCGCGGGCTTTCGCCAGCGAAGTAGTCAGAGGCCAGTCGATGGCCTGCCATTAACCAGAACACAGCGGCTGAAACCGTGCCTATCACCGTACCGAACGCGATGGTGCGTAGCGCTCCGACCGGGCCGTACGTCATGTCGTTCAGCGTAGGCACAATGCCTTCATTTACTCGACTGAGCGCAAGTCCGCTGACGATGAGCGCGCCTGGCAGATTCCCGAGCACGGCACCGCTGATGAGTGCCTGACGCCGTGTAACCGGTCCTCGGTTCACCAGCCACATGAGCGTGGGGAAGGCACCAAAAACAGTGACCAGGAGTCCGGTTATTCCCATCCCCAACCCGAACGAGATGGCAGCGTCAATGGGATCGGCGGGCCGGCCGTGGTAGAGGCTGCGACCGGTGACCTCCACGATCGGAAACAGCGCGATTCCGAGTGCCGCAGTCACCAGAGGTTGCACTGCGAGGCCGAGCAGCACCCGTGCCTCACCTGCCGCTGAGGCCGTGTGAGATTTCATCGCTTCCAGTTCAGGTCATCACAAGCGAGACCGCGTGGTCAAGCGATCGTTCGCCTTTTTGAGCCACCCTGAGCAACTCACGACATGCTAGGGGGGGCGAGGTGCGCCGATATGTTTCTTGGTGAGACGCGCTCGCGTCGCAGGTTTCTGCTCCCCCCGGAATCAGTGAGCAGACATGATGCAAGAACTGAGATTGCAGGACACGAACGTCGTGAGCAAAGATCCGCTCACCGCCAAGCGTTCTGCGTTCCGCCGCATCTGGAAGAAGTTCATCGGATGGACTTCGCTCGCGCTGGTTGGCGTCGTCGCCGTGATGCTGTTCACGGCGAATTGGCAGCTGAAGGCTGCTCAGAAGCACGCAACCGAGAGCGAAGCCAAGTTTGCCGCGACGCTTGCCGATCGAGACGCGCAGATCACGATCCTGCGGAACGCGCTCAATCGGACGACCTCCGACCTGGGCAGCAGAGAATCGCTGATCGCGCGGCTCAATCTGCTGGTGGGACAGTTGAAAGAAGCCTCCGGCGTCGCCGAGAGAGCCGGGCTCGTCCTGCTGACGCTGGCCGATCAGAACAGCGTGGCGTTCAAGGTGTCGCAGTCGCAGCTCAGTCCCGACCAGCGTGAGAAACTGGCCGAAAACCTCGTTCTGATCAAGTACGCGAGAACGTTTCCTTCATTCGAGATCGAGATTACCGGGCACACCGACGACACCTGGGAAGGCAAAGCCGATCACAGCGGCTCGTCCAGGAGCAAGAATCACGATCTGTCGGTGAAGAGAGCCGAGGCGGTCAAGCAGTTCCTCGTCGATCACCAGATTCCCGCCGACAAGATGAAAACGGACGGCCGTGGAATGCTGTGGCCGGTGGGTGCGATAGCCGAAGCGGACGAGAAGACGATCGTCGAAAAGAACAAGACCGAGAGCGCACGGCAAGCGAACCGACGGGTGGAGGTGTTGATCAAGGGCGTAGACCTCAGTGTGCCGGGGGCGCGCGACGCGGGTCCGGCAGCGGGATCCAAGTAATTGCAGTTCAGGGTTCAGAGTTCGGACTCTGAACCTTGAACCGTTCGATTCACCCAATTTCAAAACCGCCGCCGCATGAAGACGCCGATCCGGAGCGTCGGAATGAGCTCAGCGCCAGCCACATAGTTATCGCTCGGATTTGGTAGGTCGCACTCGAATTCAGGACCGCCGTCCCACCGATCTCCCGACGTTTCCATCCCGAAGATCAGTCGCGTGCTGCGCTGGGGGGCCAAGTAGGGATCATGTGGCAGATTTGACGAGATGCCGATGCCCGCGTAGCCCCGAAGGTTCGGCAGCTGCCAACTCGGGATGAAGAGAAGCGCGGCCCCGGACACACGTGTGACCAACGGCGAGCTTCCTGCCGGCGGCGGTACTTCCCCTATTCCAACCCAGTGTCCAAGGCCCATGCTGCCGCGAAAGCGAAAGAGCTCGGCAAGGAGCGGGCTATCGACAGAGCCCTCCACATCGACACCGCGGCCACCATACCCGACCCGCCCCCCGACGCGGGCTGCGTGGACATCGCGCACGGTGATGGTTTGTGCGGTGCCCAACACCGGGACGCCGATCAGGACAGTGAGCACAGTGAGCCGGCTGGTCCAGCGCATCGCTCCTCCACGCCATTGAAACCGACGAGCGCATGATGCCGTCGTCGCGTGGAGGAAGTCCTGATGTCATCGCTGAAAAACGCTGATTTGGAGCTGACGGATCATCCGCCGTCAGGCGTGCCTCCGTTCGGACCGTTTCTCCGTGTTCTCCGTTTCAGATTGCCCGAAGGATCGCGAGCCGCTCTTTGATTCGAGCCACCTCGCGGTCCACGCGTCTCAGCGCCAGGGCCGTCGGCAGGAATACCTTGTGGCTGCTGGCGCCTGTGTAGTTTGCGATTGATTCGTCGACATGCTCCGCAGGGCTGTAGAAGAAGGGATTGCCGAACGCGGCTCTGATCTCAGGGAGTCTGGCGCCAAGCTCCTGCACCTCGTGCAAGAGGACCGTTCTTCGCGCGGTCGCGTCCGCCAATTGCGTCAGCAACTGCTCCCTCTCGAGTCGTTCCTCATCGCCCATGTTTCACGCGTGCCTCGAAGCTGCGACGCAGTTCAGGCCAGCAATCGATCCCCACCGAGCCTTCTGAATTCAGCTTCCGCATCCCGCGACCGATCCTCGGCGCGGCGGACGATGTCATTGAAGCGCCCTTTCCCGCGGATCGAATCGAGCCAGGGGTCGCGGAGCATCGCGGTGGGGCAGAAGAAGCCGCCGTCCACGACCCGATCGAGCTGGTCGAGCGCGGAGTCGAGGTCGTCGATCTTCGCGAGCACGCGGGCGGTGAAGTACAGCCCTTCGGGATCGAAGTGGCGGGTCATGAACCCTTCGGCGACCCGACGTCCCTCTTCTTTCTTGCCTTCGAGCACGAGTCGCGACGCCTTGATCAGCTCGCGAATGAGACCGGGCAGGGCGCGCGTTTCCAATTCTCGATAGCCTTCGATCGCCTCCTGGTGCCGGCCGACGAGCGGCAGCGTCCAGTTCGTGACCCATCGCAGCGCGTCGGTGTCGCTCGCGAGCGCGCGTTCCCAGTCGCCGCGCATGAAGTGCGTGTACATCACGCTCGTCCGCACCGTCGGATCGAGCCGGCGGGCGTGACGGTCGGCGGCCAGTGACGCGTCGAGCAGGCCGCAGAACCGGCAGGCGATGACCAGCCCGGTGTAGATCTCCGGATCGCTGGATGACTCGGCTCGCGAGAGCAGACGCGCCATCGCCTCCTTCGCACGTCCGAGCGATTCGAGCTCGAAGTTGGTGTAGAGGTTGTGCGCGACGCTGAGATCGGGGTTGATATCGAGCGCCTTCTGGAAGGCTTCGTTTGCAAGCTTCAGGTGCTCGGTCGCATTCTCCGTGCTGTATTTTGCCAGCACGCGATAGACGCGCCCGAGCTTGGCCCACGCCGGCGCGTAGGCGGGATCCTCGGCGAGCGCGGATCGATACAGCTCGCCTGCCACCGGCAGCATCGTCGGGTCGTGGCTCACCTGGTTCGCGCGCAGGTAGAACTCGTATGCACGGGCGCTGGCGGGCAGGTCCTGCGAGAGCCGACGCTTCTCGCCCGATGACAGCGGGATCGCGAGCGATTCGACGATCGCGCGCGCGAGCTGGTCCTGGACTTCGAACAGGTCGCGCATTGCGAGCTGCACGGTCTTCGACCAGAGCATCGTCCCCGATCCCGCCTCGACGAGCTGGGCGCTGACACGGACCTGATCGCCTGCGCGAAGCAACGTGCCTGTCAGTACGGCATCGACACCGAGTTCTGCGGCGACCCCCTTCAGATCGACCGCATCACCAGACGCGTACTTGGCGCCGGCAAGCGTCGAGCGCACGACGAGTGACTGCAGCCCGGCAAGCGAGCTGCTGACGGCATCGGGCAGGCTGAACGAGAGAAAGTCGAGGTCCGGGTCCGGCCGCAGCATCCGGAAGGGCAGCGCGATCAAACGCGTCGTCGCCCGTACCGGCGCCTGGGTTCCGGTTGTGGACGACAGGGTGACAGCAGCCCGCAGCGCCTGTGCCATCGTGTCGGCTGTCTGGTAACGATCGGACGGACGCTTCTCGAGGGCGCGATGGATGACGCCGTCGACGGCGGCCACCGCGGATGATCCGCCGAGCGCCGGCGGCTGGCCCGACATGATGGCGTGGTAGACCTGCATGATGTCGTCGCCGGAGAACGCCGGCGTCCCGCTCAACATCTCGAAGAGGAGCGAGCCGGTCGTGAACAGATCGGTGCGCACATCGGCTTTCGAATCGCTCCACTGTTCCGGCGCCATATAGCGCGGGGTACCGACGACCGTGCCGGCGCGCGTCACCGTCAGGTCGGTGGCGAGCGAATGGTGGGATCGCGCCAGCCCGAAGTCCAGCAGCTTCACGCCGCCGTTGGTCAGAAACACATTCGACGGTTTCAGATCGCGATGAACGACCCCCCTCGCGTGCAGCGCGCTCAGCGCGCCGAGAACGCCGAGTGCCACCGAGATCGCCTGGTCGAGCGGCATCGCGCCATCCCGAAGACGATTGGCGAGCGGCTCGCCGTCGAGCAGCTCCATCACGATGAAGATGTCGTCGGCCGTCTCGCCGACGTCGTAGATCTGGCAGATCGACGGATGGCTCACGCTCGCAGCAGCGCGCGCCTCCCGCCACAACCGCGCGCGTGCGTCATCGTTTTCGACCGAGGCGGACCGGATGGCCTTGATCGCCACGTCGCGCTCGAGACGCGGGTCGCGGGCGCGGTACACGTCGCCCATTCCGCCCGAGCCTATGAGTGAAAGGATTTCGTATTTGCCGAGGCGATCCCCGGGGCTGCGAGACATCGACGAAAGGTAGCAGGGGGCAGGGGGCAGGGGGAAGGGGCTGGTAAGGCTGGTAGGGCAGATGGGGCAGGTGGGGCCGGTAGGGCAGGTGGGCAGCTGGTAGGGTTGTGGGGCTCGTCCGCTCCTGGAACGTTACGAGCCGATGAACCAATACGCAGGGAGGTCCTTTTTCGTGTCGCGCAAGATTTCGATGATGGCCGTGCGATCGGCAGAAGAGAGGGCCGCCGCGTATCGCTTGCCGGTCTCTTTGCCTGACAGAACTTCCCAGAGTCGTTCGTACACGGCTGCCTTTGCAGTCTGTGGCAGAGCATCGAACGGCTCTGAGTAGATCAGGTAGCTGCACGGATACTTCAGCAGCCGCCGTTCGAGATCGAGATCGCGAAGCGAGCGTCCCTGATGATCGCGTGGGCCTCGCGCGCTGAACGACGATGCGAACGTCGTCGGTCCGCTAATTGGTCCTGGGAGTGGGTTCTCATCGATGAAAAGCATGTAGTCGACCAGTTCGGCAGCGGCCTGATCGAGCGGCCGTCCGGCATCGGCTCCGACTCTCGCCTCCCACCCCACGCGCGTGATCAGATTCAACATCTGCGCCTGATGTTCGAGCACCACCAGCGAGACGATGTCGCTGTAAGCCGAGAGGTACCCGTCCATGTTGAAACGCCCATCGAGGTTCGTCACGTGTACGGTCGACGGCGTGATCATGGCGTCCAGGTTGGTCGGGTTGGTCGCAACCGCGTTTCCCATGTGGTGCTCCGCATGGTGCGTGCCGGTGACATACCATCCGCCGTACCGAATCTCGAAGGGGCTGCGATGGTCGGTCGTATACGCCGGTCCATACAGCGTCGTGCCGTCGACGCCAGGGAAGACGCTGCCGACGAGCAGGCCGGGCACGTTCTGTGTGGCGTCGGCGACGTGGCACATGATGCACGTGTCGTTGCGTTCAATCTGCGGCGTGCCGCTGGTTTCCTGGGATAGCGTATAGAAGATCGCGCCCTGCTTCGGATCCTGTGCCACGAGCTCCAGCACAGGGCCGGTACGCACCCATCCCACCGAGACGGTGTCGTTGTAGAAAATCGCGCGTGGATTGCCGGGCCCGATTCGCGGCGCCTGGAAGCTCGTCTTCGAGAACACCAGCACCTGCGACGACACCGGAACATCGAGAGCAGTGAGGAGCGACTGCAGATATCCGCTGGGCCCGTTCGACACCAGCTTCACCTCGCCGCTCGCGAGCTTCGCGTTCAGCTTCGCGACCGGGTCCGAGACGGGCGCGGACGCGTAGGCGATTGCCTGGTGGTTGCGAATGAGCGCGGGATGGGGCCGCTGCTGGCCCGAGAGCGCGATGAAACTTGTTGCCCACACGAGGCAGGCGATCAGGACGATGCGTCGCATATGGGGTCGGGAGTCATTTCGGCTGCAATAGGATCGAAATGACTCCCGACCCCCTGTGCAAAGACCGGTCCCTTGGAGCTCCAAGCTTTATGAATGTTATCGTTTCGCGAGGATCTGTGTCACTGCGGGATTGTTCGCAGTCGCAGCGAAAAAATCCGCTGTGAAATGGGCCGCCTGAAGGCAGAGCTACGATGCCTCATCCAGTGCGGGCCGGCTCCCAACGTCGTCCGAGGGCGATGATTCGTTCCAACAGGTGTTCGTAAGAGGTGCCGGCGGATTCCGCCGACTCGGAGAAGTCCTCGCCATAGGCGAGGTTCGGATTCGGATTCGCTTCGAGCACGTAGACTTCGCCATCAGCGCTCATCCGAAAATCGACGCGCGCGTACCCGTTCAGATCGAGCGCGCGATAGGTTCGCCTGGCGATGCGCTGGAGGCGATCCAGATCGGCGGCGTCGAGCTGAGCGCGGTCGGTCATGATGCCGTGCCTCTTCTGGTATTTAGTGCTCCACTTCACGCGCTCCGTGGCGATCCTCCATGTGTTGTCCTGCGTGCCGGCAAACGACATCTCCCATGGCGTGAACGCCTCGAGCCGCTCGTTGCCGAGGACGCCGACATACAGCTCGCGACCGTCGATGAATTGCTCCGCAATGGCCGCAGTGCCCAGCTTCTCGTGAATGAACGCGGCACGCCGCGCGAGCTGCTCCTCGTTTTCGACCACCGACGCTTGAGAGATCCCAGCCGAGGCTTCGAAGAAGAGTGACTTGACGATCAGTGGAAAGCCGAGACGTTTGGGAAGCGCGACCTTCCGCCCCGGACGCACGACCAGAAACTCGGGCACCTTGATTCGGTGATATGCCAGCAGCTTTTTCGAGAGCGCCTTGTCGCGCGCCAGGATCAAGCCGCGCGGATTGCATCCGGTGTAGGGGAGGTGCAGCAGCTCGAGATAGCTGACGACGTTCTGATCGAAGGTGGTGACGTCGGCGAACGCCTCCATCAGGTTGAACACGACGTGCGGCTTGAAGTGCCCGGCATTCGGGCGGATGCCGCCGAGGTCGTCGTGAATGCCGAGCACGCGCACCTCGTGCCCCATCTCGCGGAGCGTTTCAATGACGTCGTACTCCATTTTCCATTCGGCCTCGAGCACGTCGATGCCGGTCGTGTCGTCGGGCGGCACGAGGTGATCGTGAACGAGCGCGAGGACGCGAAGTTTCTTCACAGGAACAACCGGTGACCTCCGCTGTGCAGATAGTTCATGGCCTGCACGGTCAGCAGCACGGTGAACTCCTGCCGCGCCTGTTCCTCGGGAACCGCAAGCCGCAGCCTCAGCTCGCGGCAGCGGGCGATCATGTCTTCGATGACCTGATCGATCGTGTATTGATAGATGCCCGTCCAGTCGGCAACCACGCGCCGCACCTGCCGCCGGATCCGCGAGATGAACTGAGCCGCGGTCACGTGGCTCGACACGTCCGCCGAGTCCGAGAAGATACGACGGAGATCGCGATCGTAGAAGTTCGGGTGATCGACACCGTAGTGCTTTCGTTTGTTCTTGTAGTGCTGGCGCAGCGTCGTCCGCAGGCTCGGGATCGGATCGATCTCATCGGGACGGTTGATGGGAGGCGTCTTGCCCGCGAGCGAGCGCATCAACGCGTCCATGTATTCCAGCTTGGGCAGCGCTTTCCAGCCGGCGTACCTCTGTCGCCATTCGCTGTTGGGTGTCAGCCACACCGCGAACGTTTCGGCGAAGTCCTCGTCAGGATGACTCTGCGCGTACCAGGCGTCCAAGTGCAGCACGAAGCTCTTGCTGTAGGGTTTCGGCGTGTAGAACTCGGGATACGGTTTGCTCGAAGACCCGAAGATCTGCTGTCGCTTCCGTCGCCGGTGAAGACGGAACGCGTGATCGATCGCGTGACCGGCTTCGTGGCGGAGGATGCGCATGCACCATTCCTGCTCGCCGCCTTCGACCTCGAACATCTGCGATTCCTCGAGCCGCTCGAGACGAGGGTGCGCGAGGTAGAACGGGATGGCGATCGCTGTGCCACGATCGGGCGTGAACCACTCGTTCGAGATATAGAAATGCAGTGGAAATCGCAGATCGCGCGCCTCGAGCTCGGCGCGAAGCTGGTCGATCCGGCTCGCGAGCGTGCCTCCGATTGAGAGCCGCAGATCAGCAAGACGGACATCGAGCAGCTGCTCGTCACTCAAGTCGGGCCAGTCGTCACGAAGGGGGGGACGGCGCATGGGCTGTAATAGCGTATAAGGCCCCAGGGCTCAGGGCCCAGGCCTCAGGGCTGAGCAAGGACTCAGGGGGCCTGCTGGGGCCAGGCCCAGCCCTGGGGCCTGAGGCCCGAGCCCTGGGACCTTCCTGATAGGCTTAGGGAGCGCATATGACGCGTGCTCGGAGTTGCTTCGTTCTTCCCGCTATGTCGGTGATTGTCATGACGATGCTCGTAACTGCCCAGGAGCGCGACCGCGTCAAGGTCGACGACAGGTACAAGTGGAATCTTGCCGAGATCTACGCCAGCCCCGCGGCGTGGCGGGCTCAGAAAGAGAAGATCGCGGCCGAAATCCCCAAGGTTCGGGAGTTCGAAGGCACACTCGGCGCGTCGCCCAAGACGCTGGCCGACGCGCTCGAGATGATGTCGCGGCTCGACAAGGAGCTGACGCGCCTCTATGTCTTCGCGAGCATGCTGTCGGACGAGGACACGCGAGAGTCAGGCCCGCAGGGGATGCAGCAGGAGATGCAGCACATTGCCGCGACCTTCGCGGCGCAGGCGTCGTTCATCGAGCCGGAGATCATCAAGATCGGGAGTGCCGCGATCGAGAAGGCGATCGCCGCCGAGCCGCGGCTGAAGCCGTATACGTTCCAGCTGCGCGACATCAGCAGGCGCGCGGCGCACACGTTGTCGGACGCCGAGGAGAAGATCATCGCCGATGCGGGGCCGCTTGCGGCGTCGCCGACGAACATCTACACGATTCTGACGAACGCGGATTTCCCGTATCCCACGATCACGGTGCACGACGGCAAGACGGTCAAGGTCAATCAGGCCGGCTACACCGAGTTGCGTGCCTCGCAGAATCGTGACGATCGCAAGGCGTCGATGTCGGCGTTCTTCACCGCGCTCGGCGCCTTCAGCCGGACGATGGGCATGACGATGAACGCGACCGTGCAGAAGGATCTCTTCTACACGAAGGCGCGGAAGTACGACAGCAATCTCGAAGCAGCGCTCAACGGGCCGAACATTCCGGTGACGGTGTACCATCGTCTCATCGACGGCGTGAACCGCCATCTGCCGACGTTCCACCGATACCTGCGACTGCGGAAGCGGATGCTCGGCGTGACCGACGATCTGCACTACTACGATCTCTACGCGCCCCTCGTGTCGTCGGTGAACCTGCGATACACGCCGGAAGAAGCGCAGAAGCTCGTGCTCGAGGCGATGGCGCCGCTCGGTCCGGAGTATCAAGCCACGCTGAAGCGCGCGTTCACCGAGCGATGGCTCGACTGGCAGCCGACCGAAGGCAAAGTCGCTGGCGCCTACTCGAACGGCGGCGCCTACGACGTGCATCCTTACATGCTGCTCAACTACCTGGGGCAGTACAACGATGTCAGCACCGTGGCGCACGAGCTCGGTCACACGATGCAGAGCTACTTCTCGAACAAGACGCAGCCGTACGTGACCGCGAACTATCCGACGTTTGTCGCGGAAGTCGCGTCGACGTTCAACGAGGCGTTGCTGATCGACTACATGCTGAAGCAGATCAAGGACACGCCCACACGGCTGTCGCTGATCGGCAACTACCTCGAAGGGATCAAGGCCACCGTCTTCCGGCAGACCCAGTTCGCGGAGTTCGAGCTGCGGATGCACGAGATGGCGCAGAAGGGCGAGCCGATCACCGGCGATGCGCTTGCGAAGCTCTATCTGGACATCACGCGCCGCTACTATGGACACGATCAGAAGGTGACGATCGTGGACGACTACATCGCCCACGAGTGGAGCTTCATCCCGCACTTCTATCGCAACTTCTACGTGTTCCAGTACGCCACGTCGTTCACGGCGGCCGAGGCGCTCTCGGCCAAAGTGCTCTCCGGCGATCAGGCGGCGACCAAGCGCTATCTGACGTTCCTCTCTGCAGGCGGCTCGAAGTATCCGATCGAATTGCTGAAGGATGCCGGCGTCGACATGACGACCGACGAACCGCTCGACCTCACCATTCGCCGGATGAACGAAGTGATGGACGAGACCGAGAAGCTGCTCGGAAAGTAGGCGGCCAATCTATCTATCGTCGGAGCACTGCTTCCACGAGGTCGCCAAGCTGGGCGGCCGTGTACTCATTGCCTTCGATCGACGCCGCGATCCGCCCGCGACGATCGATGACGGCCGTTCGGGTCGAGTGGTTGATCAGGCCCTCATCCGGGAAGGAATCGACGCCAAACAAGCCGCACACGCGTCGCACATCCGCGACGCTTCCAGTCAGAAAACGCCAGGACACGGGATCGGCGCTCCACTGACCGGCATACTCGGCGAGCCGCTCTGGCGTATCGCGCGCGGGATCGAACGTGACCGTGAGCAGCGCCAGGTCCCGGCCCATGCGCTCCTTGAACCGCTTCTGGACGACGCCGAAGTGATTGGCGAGCCGATAGCAGAACTGAGGCAGCACACAGCTCGTGTAGATGAAATTGATCGCGACGACCTTGCCCGTGAATTGAGAGAGCGACACGCGCATGTGCCTCTGGTCGGTCAGGGTGAAATCAGGCACGTCCTGGCCGACGACCAGCGCCTTCGCCGTCGGGTTCGTCATCTGTTGCAGCATGCGAAGGCGCCGGGCGGTGAGCGGATCCTGCTCCACGCTCTGGTAGCGAATTACCCGCACATGTTCGATGTGTGAGCTGTCCTTTCCCACCACGAGACTGAAAGACACGATGGCGCCGGGCACGAGGCCATCGAGCTCCCGCACCTCTCGCACATCGAACGGCATCGTCATCGCCGGCATCACACCAGGCACGGCGTCGTGCGACACCACGACGGTCCTGTGCGGCGCATCCACCTTCAAGACCATCCCGCGCATGTCATGGCTGGCGACGTCGAGGACCTTTTGCGCCGCCGGTCGTATGGCTGTGGCGGCGGCGAGACCAAGCGCCACTGCGATCCATCTGCCGCGAGCCCGTCCGGTTGTCACCGGCGGGCTCCCAGCGGCAGCTGCGCTCGACTCAACGCTTTCGTCGTTTGAGCGAATTCGGTGATCTCGATGAACTGGTTCTTCCCGACATTTGAGAAGCGCTGGCGCGTGTTGCTGGTGGGCCACCAGATCTCAACGTCGACAGCGCGTGCGCCCGCACCGAGGCCGATATGCTGTAACAGAGGCGATGCGCCGAACGACCCGCCGCTGTTGACCGTGCGGTGTATCAGGCGACGTCCTCGCGCACCTTCAACGGTGACGGCGATCCTGGCGCCGATTGCCGCGCGATTGGTCTTGACGCCAACGAGCTTCAGTGCGATCCAGTCGTTACCGTGCCCAGGGTTCTCGAAGAGACGCAACGCGTGTGCGTCGCCGGGCGTCGCGCCGCCTACCTCGAAAACGATCTCCTCATCGCCATCCTGGTCCAGGTCCGCGAACGCGACGCCGTGACCTTTGTGCAGATCGCCGGTGCCCGACGATGCCGTCACATCGACGAACGTCTGTCCGCCCTTGTTGTGCAGCAGCCGACTTCCCACCAGCGACGCGTAGGACGGATTCCCTGTGCCGAGGTAAATGTCGAGGAAGCCGTCGTTGTCGATATCGCCGAAGTTGGCGCCCATGACCATGAGGACCTTGTCGAGGCCCGCCTGACGAGTTGTATCCTGGAAGCTGCCGTCGCCGAGATTGCGATACAGCTTGAGTGTATTACCGCTTCTCGGCACATGCAGATAGTCGCGCGCCACCTCGTCGACCGAGGTGACGAACGATCCCACGAACAGATCCTCGAGGCCGTCGTTGTCGTAATCGAAGAACCAGGTCGGAAATCCTTGTCCAGGCCCGGGTACGCCTGAGCCGCGGGCCAACTCGGTGAAAGTACCGTCGTGATTGTTGCGGTACAAGAAATTGCTCCCACCGAGATTCGACACGTACAGGTCGGGCCAGCCGTCGTTGTCGTAGTCAGCCGCGGCGACCCCCTTGTTGAAGCCCCGCCGATCGACGGCGGCCTTGCCGGCGATGTCCTCGAACGTGCCATCGCGTTTGTTGTGAAACAACTGTGCCGGCCCATTCTCGTTGCCGACGAACAGATCGAGCCATCCGTCGTTATCGATATCGGTCCACACCGCTGCCTGCGTGCCAGTCATCACCGTGGCAAGTCCGCTCGCGGCGGTCACATCGGTGAACGTGCCATCGCCGTTGTTACGCAGAAGGGATTTGCGTTGTGCGGTCTCCCATCCGCCGCGCAACACCAGAATGTCGAGATGGCCGTCGTTGTTGTAATCGGTCTGCAGGATGTTCAGCCCCCCGAGCTGATCGCTGAGGCCCGCCTGTGAGGCGCGGTCGCTGAAGGTGCCATCGTCGTTGCGATGGAAGAACCGCAGCGGCGCACAGCTGTCGATGCTGGACGTGACGATGTCCAGCCGTCCATCGCCGTCGAAATCGTCGACGATCAGGCCTCCAGACAGTGATACCGAATTCAACCCCGCGCGCGCGGCGACATCGTTGAAGCGGCCCACATCTTCGCCAGAGGCAAACGCGCCTGGCGGGATCAACTGTGCCCGCGGCACGCCGTTCGGATACGTGCCAGCAAACATGTGCGAGAGGTTGAGCAGCCATCGCACCTCGAAGTCGTCCGGCCGCTCAGCCAGATACCGCGAGAAATACTGAATCGCTCTGGCCAGGTCAGCGGTCTTGGCAAACGGGTGTCCCGGGGTTCCCGAGAGCAGACATCGGTCATCGGGGTGCTGATAGACCCCATTGTCCATCTCCGCCTTGTGCAGGTGGGCGATGCCGAGCGCTTCGTCCAGTTGAAGACGGAGATCGGGAACTCGAGCGACGGCGATCTGGCGCGCCTGCTCGAGTGACGCAATCGCCGAAGCCATGTCGCCTCTGAACGAATGCAGCTGACCCTGCATCACGTAGGTTTGCGCGCGATCGATCGGCGCCATCGGTGACGTTGCGCTCACTGACGCAAGCGCGTCTTTCACTAATGTTTGTGTCGAGGTCAGCAACTGCTTGCGCACGCGGCAGAGCGTCGCGAGGTTCCGGCCGTCTTCCGCCGAGAGCGTGACCTGTCTCAGGCTCAGTACCGTCTCGGCATACCCTGACAAGTCGTAGACGTACTTGACGCTGCCGGTGCCGGCGAGCGCGGAGGTGAAGCTCGTCATCACGGAGTTCGAGTTCGACGAACTCGCGGTGTTGTTCGTCGTCTCACTGTCGGGAACGATCTTGAGGATGCCGAACCCCGTAGGCAGCCGTACGATCTCGCTCAGCTCGCCCACGCGTAATCGCTCCAGCACGCTTCGGATCTGCGGTCGAAGGTCGGCCACCGGCATGGGCCCGACGAGGCCGGCGTTCGTGGCGCTCGGATCGACTGACTCGGTCTTGGCGACGGCGACGAAGTTCTCGCCGTTCATCAACCGCTCGAGCAGGCGTCTGGCTGCGTCTTCGGACTCGACGACGATGATGCGGAAGGCGATCGTGTCTGCCTGGGCCGCGGGGGTCTGGCGCTGAGAGAAGACACGAGAAACAGCCGCCAGGCTCAACACCGCCACGACGAGTCCCCATCGCCGATACCGGACAAATCGCATCATGCCAATCGTCGAATGTCTCCGCGCGCGTACTGTACTGGACGATCGGGCCCGGCGCTAGTACTCTCACCCCGTCATGGGGGCACGACCTTCGGTTGGATCGTTTCTCGCTTATTTGACGACAGCGATTGTCGGCGCGTGGCTGGGTCACCACGCGCTCGCGGCACAGACGGCGGCGCGCTCGACGTCCACGTCGGTACGCCATCCGCAGTTCCGCGACGTCGCGAAGACCGCCGGGCTCGATTTCACCCACGTCAACGGTGCGAGTGAGGAGAAGTACTTCCCGGAGATCATGGGATCCGGCGGGTTGTTTCTGGACTTCGACAACGACGGCTGGCTCGACGTCTTTCTCGTGGATGGAGGCTCGTTCGCCGATCCTCCCCTGGCCCGTCGCGCGCGGCATCGTCTGTATCGGAACCGTGGCAACGGCACGTTTCAGGACGTGACCTCGTCTTCAGGCATCGAGCACCAGCAGTACGGCATGGGCGCCTGCGCCGGAGACTTCGACAACGACGGGCTGATCGACCTGTACATCACGGACGTCGGCCCCAATGCCCTCTATCGCAACACCGGAGGCGGACGATTCACGCAAGTGCCGAAAGCCGGCGGCGCCATCGGCGGGACCTGGAGCACGAGCTGCGCGTTCGTTGACATCGATCGTGACGGTTACCTCGATCTGGTCGTGGCCAATTACGTCGACGCGCAGCATGGCAAGAACCAGTTCTGCGGCGTGAAGGGCCCTCCACCGATCAGAGACTACTGCCATCCATTGATATATCCGCCGCTGACTCCGGCCGTGTACCGCAACACGGGCCACGGCACCTTCGAAGACATCAGCGCGAGCAGTGGTGTCGACGGGCACCGCGGTAATGGTCTCGGCATCGCCATCACTGATATCGACGACGACGGGTGGCCGGATGTGTTCGTCGCCAACGACAGCATGCCGAACTTTCTGTTTCACAACGAACGAAACGGAAGGTTCAGCGAGATTGCGGAGCTGGCCGGTGTCGCTTTCGCAGCGGATGGAAAGGCGAGGGCAGGTATGGGCACTGCGTTTGCTGATTTCGCCGCCAACGGACGTCCCGGGCTGATCGTCGCCAATCACGAAACCGAGATGCACAGCCTGTTCATGAATCTCGGTGACCGGTTGTTTTCGGACGTCACGGTCGCGAGCGGTGTCGGACCGGTGACGCGGCCTTATGTGGGCTTCGGAGTCGCCTTTCTGGACTACGACAACGACAGCCGGCTCGACATCGCGATTGCGAACGGTCACGTGATGGCCAACGCCGCACAGTTGCGTGCCGGCGCGAAGTTCGCACAACGCAACCTGCTCCTCCGCAACACCGGTGAGCGCTTTGTCGACATGGGATCCAGCGCAGGTCCGGGATTCGCCATCGAACTCGTCAGCCGCGCGCTGGTTGCAGGTGACATCGACGATGGCGATGTCGATCTGTTGATTACGAACAACGGCGCCGGCGTCAACCTTTTGTTGAACGAGGGCGGCAACGCCGCGAACGCGATCGAGGTGCGCGCGATCGGGAGCGGCAAGAGCAACGCCAGTGCGATTGGTACGAGGCTCGTCCTGACCACGGGCCAGCGCCGCCAGCAGCGCGAGGTGCAGTCCGGGTCGAGCTATCTGGGCCAGAACGATCTTCGCGCACACTTCGGCCTTGGGGCAGCGACTCGTGCCGACCGCCTCGAGATTCGATGGCCGAGTGGGATGACCGAATCGATTGAGAATCTTCCGGCGAACCAGATCGTCACTGTGCAGGAAGGGAAGGGCATCGTGAGTCGCGTGCCGTTGACGCGATGATCGTGAAATGCAAAA
>DATFRP010000101.1:0-4786 GCA_035263125.1 Vicinamibacterales bacterium | reverse complement strand
CCGAATCCGAAGCCGACTCGAGCAAGAGACGTTTGATTGCATCCTCATCGACGCAGGTGTCCGAGCGAACCCGAACAATCTCCTATTGTTTGAGAAGTTGATCAACGTGGTGCATCAGCAACGCACCACACGCCAAGCTATGCTTCAACACCGTGCCAGGCGATACGGCTGCGGCGATAAAGCGTTGGGTGTGAGCACCAGAGGATGAATCGAGTTCTCTGACTGTGCGTCCTTGGACTCGTTGCCGGCGTCAATCCCGTGGCGTCGCGCCAAACATCCCTGCCCGCCGCGTGGGGTGACGCGGACAAGGTCTCAGACTTGGGCTCGTCAGCACGTCGGAATCAGAGCGCCCGGAGTTCCGGGTAGCCATCGAGAATACGACCGACAAGCGGACGGTCAGGCCCAAAGTGCCAAAGCAGATAGTCAGCGCGCCGCCGCTGAACTGCGGCGTTAGGCAGTGCCGAACCTGACTTGGACGATGCTACGCTTGTTCCATGGACTCGAAACAGTTGCTCGTAGAGGCCCTTCCTCGAGCAGACATTAGTCGAGGCCGAGGCAGCGGCGCAGTGGTATCTGGAACGAAGTCCAACGGCTGCGACACGATTCAGCGCGGAATTGGACGACGGTTTTGGGGTTCTCCTCCTGCTGGTCCTTGCTGTGAATGTTGTGGGCGATCTGTTCGGCCTGGCCGTGCGCGGTTTGCAGTGAGTGCGAGTTCGAAACAGGGGTGCGTCTTGATGCCCGATGAGAAGGCGTAGGCTCGGAGCGGCGACGCTCGTGGTCACGTTGGCCGTGCTCGCAGGGTCCGCGACCGCTCGAGCGCAAGAAGCTCAAACTTCAACGGCAACAGGAAGTCGTCCGGTTGGCCTCGTTGGCGCTCGGTATGCCGCTCCGACTCGATGGACGGGTGGACTCGGAGTGCTGATTCCTCTCCGGAAACCCCGACAGGACGGCGATCTTGGCGATCTCCGGGAGCACCGCGGCCTGGAGGTCGAAGCAAGTGCAGGCGTCGGCGGTGCTCGACTATCAATTGGACCGGCGTTCGTCGGTAAGCCACTAGCGGGCCCCGTCCTTTTCGCCGGAGACCTTCTCATTGGGCTTACGCGCACCTGGAACTCACCGCATCGGGCCAGCGCTGACTCGAGCTATGTTGGATTTGAAGGTGGGTTGACGCTCCTGATGGTGCGGTTCAGCGCAGGCATGGCGCACCAAGTTGGCGGGCCTGATAGATCGAACGCGACGATCTTCACGTGGAGTATTGGTATGCAGACCGGATGGTAGGGATGACCGGCTAAGAGCTAATGAGAGGGGGACTTCCCTTCTTCCGCACGCGCGCCGGCGAGGATGCCGCGCACGACATGGTGATTCCCCTCATGGCATGCGAACTCGTGAAGGTCCTCCTGCGCTGATCTCAGACGAACGACAGCGGTCCACGGCCTCGTCCATGTGGTCGCATCGTCGATCGTGATTTCGTAGTCGATCTGTTCGGCGCTGACCCTCGTAAAGCGCTCGACGAGATGCAGGCCATCGGCCGATCCCATGAAGTAGCTCTTCGGAGCAAAGTTCGTCGTCTCGACGACGAGTGTGTGTCCTTCCCATCGACCACGCGAATCACCGTTCCACTGGCGGATGCTCTGAGGAAGATGCGGACGCCCGTCCAGCGGGATGACGCGCGCTTCGTGGTTCACCTCGCTGAGGAACACGACGTAGCCCGGACCCTGGACGATCTCGTAGTGGCTCGTGTAGTTCACGTTGCCGGCAATCTTGGGAACGCCCCAGCTGATGCAACGCAGAAGAGTGCTCAGGTCTTCGGGCCCGTTCGGCCGCGGACGCCCGGCCGGCAGCTCTCGCGGCTGCGCCACGGCACTCTGATCAAATTGCCATGGGAGAGCGAGCGTGGCCACCTGGTTCGCGATCACCCGTCGCCGCCCTTCCGGCGTCAACGCGGGTAGGCGTCCATCTGCGGGATCGGTGATCAGAGACGTTCGGTTGTCGAACTCCCTGAACACCATGTTGAGTGCGCTGCCGGTCGCGTTTGGATTGTCAACCGTGTCGGCGTTCGCAAGGAGCGCCAGGAACAGGTTGTCGCCGGCGACGAAGTCGCTTGCCGCGTTGTTGAAGAGCCGCTCCGCGCGCGCCTTCAGCTGACTCACTTCCTGATCGGTCAGGGACTGTCGTCCCTGCAAGACCAATGGCCGCTCGAGCGGCGTGATGCTGATGTCCGACCAGACTCCTTGCAGATCCGGTTGACCATCGGGAGTCAGCGACAGCGCCCACGCGCGTGTGCCCTTCGGCGTGTCGGTTCGCGCCGTCTGCGTCGCAGCAGGAGCGGCAGCCAAGACCATGAACGCCAGGACAACGGTGCGCACATGCGATGGCGAGAGAAGGTGACCGATCACCGCCCCATGATTCCACCCGCGCTGGCGGGTTTCAAGTGGATGTGGCGCGACGCCGGCGTGGTCGCGCGGGGCGTCGATGATGGGCCATCCGCTCGAGCACGGCACACACCGCTGCGGTGTCATGAGAGGCGTTCATCGTCCTGGCGGATGCATAGATAGGCGCCGTTGCCGAAAACAGCGGTGTGGCGGACCCGACCTGGCGTGCGAATTCCGCGATGATCGCCATGTCCTTCTGCCACGTCGCCAGCGTCATGGTGGCATTGCGGTAGTCGCCCTTCACCATCATCGGGCCCCGAAGCTGGAGCACCCGGGAGCTTCCCGCCCCTTGGGTGATCAACTCGAGGACCGTGCCCGCGTCGAGGCCCGCCTTCATCGCCAGCACGAGCGCTTCCGCCGCGGCCACGTTGTGAATGGCGACCAGCAGGTTGGCCACGAACTTCACCTTCGAGCCATCGCCAAACGGGCCCACGAAGTAGTGTGCGCGGGTGAAGGCATCGAGCACGATGGAGACACGGCCGTAGGCGCGGCGCGTGCCGCTGGCGTAGACGACGATGTCTTTGTCGCGCGCCTGCGAGCCGGTGCCGCTGATCGGGCAGTCGAGCAGCTCGATACCCGACGCACGAAGACGCCGGCGCGCGCGCACCTTCGCTTCGAGCGGCAACGTACTGGTTTCGACGACAATCTGCCGTGGACGTGCGACTGCACGCAGATCGTCGACCGTCTGTGTCAGCGCCTCCGCTGAGGGCAACGACGTGATGATGATGCGGGCCTGGCGGCTGACATCGCCGCAGCCTTTTGCTGCTACTCCCCCACTGGCGCGAAGGTCGCCCGCACGAGCCGTCCGCACGTCGTATCCGACCACGCGATAGCCCGCGTTCATCAGGTGGCCGGCCATGGCCGACCCCATGATGCCGAGACCGACGACGCCGATTGAAGTCACCGCGTTGAGGGCTCGTCCCGGTGACGGATCGAATCCGCGGTTACCTCGAACGTGAAGCGGAGCGCAGGGATCTTGTTGCCTGGATGATCGTCGGCGTACGTCAGTTGCGGTTGACGATACAGCAACTGTGGCTCGGTTGGCGGCCCCTGGTAGATGCCGGGGTACAGATCGATGATGTGCACGCCCGGCGTGCCGCTCGCCGTGAAATTGATGACGACATCGCCCTGGCTGTTGAAGCCGCATGCGTAGCCCATGTACGCGTTGTCATACGTGGCGATGTAGATGTTGTCGTATTCCGTCCAGCCGACTCCCTTCAGATGGATCGTCACTGGTGTGCCAACGGGGCCCGAGGTCGGCGAGATGCTGACGATGCTCGTCTCGATCGCGAAAGAGGTGCGGGCGAGCAGCTTGCTGTCGTCGCGCAGCCCGAGCCCGTGGAGCCCGCCGAGATCGGCGGGAATCGTGACCGGCGCGTCGATGCGTCCGTCGCGGCCGACCGTCACCTGGCCAAGGTCCTTCTCGTCAGCTGCAAAGCCCTGGCCGCTCACGCGGCTCCCGACGAACGTCTGCCAGACCAGTCGTAGCGTCGATCCACTCGGGAACCCCTCACCGCGCATCATGACGCGAGTGCCCACCGGGCCTTGCGTTGGCGCGATCGACAACTTCGCATTCGCGACGTTGATCTCGGGCGCAGTGATTGGCTGCCGCTGATAGGGCTCCGCGTACATCGCTGGCAGCGCCGCGCGTCCGGCCGTTGTCTGAAACGTGAACTGTGGACGTGGAAGGTGAGGAATCGGCGACTGCTCGTGGTTCAGATACCCTTGCCCCTGATAACCGGTCAGCAGCTTGACCAGATGCGGGCCGGCCGGTCCGGCGGCGCGAAACCGCGCGACCGCAGATCCCTTCGAAGCGGCCGCAGACACGAAGCCGACCAGATTGTTGTCCCAGTTCACCACCCACGTGCTCTCCATCGTCCGCCAGCCGAGTCCTTTCACCATGAGCTCGATCGGCGTCCCGACGGGGCCGGACGCGGGCTTCATCTCGAAGCTTTGCGTCACCTCGATGCCGTTCTGCGCCACGGGTCGTCCATCGACGAGCGCGATGACATCGTGGACGCCGCCATAGTCCTCAGGGATCGTGAACCGTGCGTCGAGATGTCCGCTCGCGTCGACAGTGAATCGTCCGAGCGAGGACGTCGACTCCGTGTACTTCTTCCCGCGGAAGTGATAGTAGTCTTCGATCACCCATCCGCCCGTCACGGTCTTCCACGTGAGCTCGACGGTCTTCCCTGCGGGAAGATCCGAGGCGGACGCGCGCACTTCGGCGCCGACGGTGGTCGCAGTGTGTGTGAGCTTCAGTATTTGCGGGGGGCGCGCGCCTGCAGCTGCGGGGCTCGCATCAGCAGCGGGCGCTTCCGACCGAGACGCCGTGGTGCGGGAGCACGCGG